>CAZOUU010000064.1:0-8466 GCA_964583045.1 uncultured Lachnospiraceae bacterium
TTTTTATATAATCCAAATCATAGAATTGTTTTACTAAAGCTTTATCATCATAAATAACCTCCTGGTTCACTAGCTGTCTCACTCCAGCATCATAAGAGGCTCCAATAAGGCTGTTTATCATTACTCCGTCTACTTGTACATAATATAATAATCTAGCACCTATATCCACATAGCATATTTTCTCCACATAATTATCAGCCATATTAGACATAGTTATCTGTCTGCGTTTCATATCATTTATATCAATAATGTTGATATAGCATTCTAAATCCTTAGTAAGAGGGTGTTCTATCTCTTCTAGCTCCAAACGGTACCAGCAATGCTCCCCTGTTTTCTCCGGTACACAAAATTCTATATTCAGGTTTCTATTACCCTTTTTATAGGATTCTATTATGTAGTCCATACTAAGTCGTTGTAGCTGTTTATCTACGGATTTACTCTTCTCACATATCTTCGTCCTTAGGGTTTCAAAAAAGCTCTCTGCATTATCTTCATCTGCTAGTATATCCACTGTATCTTGAACTATGTGGGTATTAACCAGATTATTAGTTAAATTAATATATGCATAGAATATAGAATTTCTATGTTGTGCCTCTTGATAAGCCAATATATTTCTATAATTTTCTTCTGCTAATTTCTCTTTGGTTATATCTGTAGCAGTACCTATGGCACGAACCATACCTTCTTCCGTACTAGGTATAATGGTATGTTTAACTCTCTGCCAGGTCTTAGTTTTACTTCTTAGACTAATACACTCTACTTCAAAAGTAGAATTCTTGGCACCTTCTTTTAATTTATTAATCTCTTTAATAACTATATCTTGATATGTAGGAAGCATAATTCCTTTATCAAACCACGCCTTAGGCATATTAGTTAGAGTATCCTCACTATGTAATATCTTACTAGTTCTATCTCCAAGATACACTATATCGTTAGTTAAATCATATTCCCAATATATCATACCACTATGGTCTATAGCGGCAGCTAATGATTCCTTAGCCTTTAATACATTCTTTTCTGCTATATCCTTTTGTATATCATCATATATATCATTATCTTCTATCATAAACTTCCCCCCTAATAATAGGAATTTCTTACCTATTGTATCACGCAATGGTATAAAAATCACTATTTATCTGTTTAAATTGAGTGAATTATACTGATAAATATAGATATAAAAAGGAACACCTTATTTCTAAGATGTTCCTTCATTAAATATATATTATTTATTATTTCTCTTTGCACGCATACGCATTGTTGGATCTAATATCTTCTTTCTAATACGTATATTCTTTGGGGTAATCTCAAGCAACTCATCAGTGTCTATAAACTCTAATGCCTGCTCTAAGCTAAGTATCTTAGGTGGTACAAGCTTCAATGCATCATCAGCACCAGATGAACGGGTATTAGTAAGCTGTTTCTTCTTACATACATTTACCTCTATATCCTCTGCCTTACCGGTTTGACCTATAACCATACCTGCATATACTTTTTCACCTGCTCCTATAAATAATGTGCCTCTATCCTGAGCATTAAACAAACCGTAGGTAATAGTTTCTCCACTTTCATATGCTATTAGGGAACCTTGGCTTCTATATTGAATCTCGCCCTTATATTCACCATATTCATCAAATATAGTATTTATTATACCTGTTCCCTTGGTAGAAGTCATAAACTCACCTCTAAAACCAATAAGACCTCTAGATGGTATAGAAAGCTCTAATCTAACTGTTCCGTCATTAGAAGGTGACATTCCTTGCAATTCACCTTTTCTTACATTTAGCATATTTATAACTGTACCTGAAAACTCTTCCGGCACATCTATAACTGCTATTTCCATAGGCTCTAATCTATTGCCGCGTTCATCCTCTTTATATATAACCTCTGCTTTACTTACTGCAAACTCATATCCTTCACGTCTCATATTTTCTATAAGAACAGATAAGTGTAATTCTCCACGCCCAGCTACTTTAAAGCTATCCATATTTTCAGTCTCTTCAACACGTAAGCTCACATCTGTATTTAATTCTCTAAATAATCTCTCTCTTAAATGTCTAGAAGTAACAAATTTACCTTCTCTTCCTGCAAGGGGCGAATCATTAACTAAAAATTGCATTGCAATAGTTGGTTCAGATATCTTCTGGAATAAAATAGCCTGTGGATCATCACCAGAGCATAATGTATCACCTATCTGAAGATCTGTTACACCAGAGATAGCTACTATAGAACCTATAGTTGCCTCTGATACTTCTACCTTACCTAAACCTTCATACTCATATAGCTTTCCTATCTTAACCTTCTTTTTCTTAGATGGGTCATGTGCATTTACAATAACTACATCTTCATTAAGCTTTAATGTACCATTATCTATCTTACCTACACCTATTCTACCTACATACTCATTATAATCTATAGTACTTATAAGTACCTGAGCATCCGCTTCTGGATCTCCCTCTGGTGCTGGAATGTAATCTAATATTGTATCAAATAATGGCTTCATATCTGTACCCTGTACATCTGAGTCAAGACTAGCTATACCATCTCTTGCTGATGCAAATACAAATGGACAATCTAACTGCTCATCTGTAGCATCTAATTCTAACAACAACTCTAATACTTCATCTATAACAGCTTCTGGTCTAGCCTCTGGTCTATCAATTTTATTGATACATACAATAACCTTAAGTTCTAGCTCTAAAGCTTGCTTTAATACAAACTTGGTTTGAGGCATAGCACCCTCAAATGCATCTACTACTAAGATAACACCATTTACCATCTTAAGTACACGTTCTACCTCGCCGCCAAAATCCGCATGGCCCGGTGTATCAATAATGTTAATTTTAGTATTACCATAGGTAACCGCTGTATTCTTAGAAAGAATAGTTATTCCACGTTCTTTCTCTATGTCATTAGAATCCATAACACGTTCTACAACCTCTTGATTCTCACGGTATACACCACTTTGTTTTAACAACTCATCTACTAATGTAGTTTTACCATGGTCTACATGGGCTATAATAGCGACGTTTCTAATATCATCTCTTGACATCTTCATAATAATTTTATCCTTCTTTCTAAATGCTTCAAACTAACCACAACGTTAAACATTCTAACACACTAAGTATAATATTTCAATCGTGGAATTTCCTAAAGATATGTAGTTTAAATCATATATTCTAATTAAAAGCGACAAAATCCCACTTTCTATTAAAGAAAGTGGGATTTATTAGTTACCTAATCTGATAAACAGCTCTTGAGAAAATCTATAAATTCTTCTTCTGTAGTTTCATCTGATATATAATAATAATATGTATCTATAATCTTATAGCCCGCAAAATATGTATTATCCTTTTTAGCTATATATAATCCAACAATACTAATAGTAGATTTATCATAATTACCATTGATAAGTTCATCAGGAATAATATCTCTGTTACTCGAACAATATCCTTTGATATGTACATCATCTTTAGTAAAATCACTGCATATGCATTCATCATTTTTATCATTAATGTGTACTTCCAAATTAAGATAAGGATCTATCTCTACATTACTCATATCATTAACTATAATCTTCTGCTTAGGATTAGATTTCTTAGCCATAATTCCTATCATAACTATACCTGCTACTATAAATAGCAACATAATTACTATGGCAACCATCTTACCTGTACCTAAAGTATTATTTGGCTTATCGCTCATATTTTCCTACCAATCTGCACTGTCATCTTCTTGTGGTGCTTCTTCCTCTGGTGTTTCTTCTACCATAGGCTCTGATGTCGAAGCCGCATTACTACCCATATTACCATCTTCACCTATATTTGTAAGACTGCCTATAATTATAGCTATCTGATTAAGCTCTTCTATGACATTAACTAATTCCTCTAAGTTACTCTGGCATAAGCTTGCTGAAGACTGTGCATTAGCTGCTATCTCTTCGCTGGCTGCCTGCTGATTAGTAAGTCCATCAACTATGGCATTATTAGATCCATGTAACTCTCCACTAAGCTCATCTAATTGAGTCATATTACCATGCAATTCATCAACTACACCTGCTATAGTATGGAAGGACTCATCCACCTGTTCAATAAATAAACCTTGTTCAGAAACCGCATCAACACTCTTCTTAACTAACTGTGATGTCTGATTTGCAAGAACTGTAATACCTTGTAATAAGGCTGTTATCTTATCAATACTATCTCTAGTATCATCTGCCAATTTACGAATCTCATCTGCAACTACTGCAAAACCTCTACCAGCTTCACCAGCTCTTGCTGCTTCTATAGAAGCATTAAGTGCTAATAAATTAGTCTGGCTGGATATCTGATATATAATCTGCGTAATCTCTTCTGCTGATAATATCTTATCACATAATTCTTGTGATACCTTTGTTACATCATTATTAGCTACATTAATATCCTCTGACTTATTCTTAAGCTGAACTATGATGTCTACACCCTTATCAGTAGTATCTACTGCTTGATCCGCAGAAGCAAGTGTACGATCCTTTACATTAATAAGATTATCTATAACACCTTGTATTTGAATAGTCATCTCTGACTGATTCTCCATATTCTCTACAGTGTCATTAACTCCATCCGATATAGCATCAACAGATTTAACTACTTCTTCTGTAGCCACCTGGAAATTATCCAGCTTAGCCTGTAGCTGTTCAATATGCTGATTACCATTATCAACTGCTACTACCATATTTTCTGTGATTTCTTGTTGATATGCTAAATGATACTGAATCTCTTGCTTATCTGTCTCTTGATATCTGGTAGTTAATGAAGTAACCATCTTAATAGCTATGTTGAAAATAGTAATAAATATAATAACAGCTATCCAATCTACTACATTATCCTTAGTTACCACCACTACTATCATCTTAACAACCATAAGTACTTCACATACCAATGCACTCAAAGTAGCTAGACCTTCATCTAAATAAATCATACATATAAGTAACAATGCAAACAAAGGCAATGCACTTGATACGCTTGGTGAATGATAAAATATATCTATAAATGTAATTGGCATAAATCCAAGTACTGTTGTAAATTTGATTAATTCGCTTTCTCCCATTTTTATCTTAAGGAAAACATTAACTCCTACTGCTATAATACACAATATCGAAAAGATAATTATATTAGCTATGCCAGTACCCTTACCTTTATCAATAATAGCGAATAGTATTCTTGCTACACCTAATGCAATAACTAATTCAACTGCTAGATTATTCTTTCTAATCAATCTTGAATTATCCATTATTATCTACCTCTCTTTCTATGTACCATTTGTAAAATTATAACACAAATTTGTGTAGCTAGTCTATATATAATTATGAATTTTAGCTATAAAAATATATTCCTCTCCTATAATAATTTAACAATATTATTATATGTCATCTTTCTAACACATTTACAGGTATCATTATCCACATATATAGTCTTTTCTGTATATAATACATACAGTATAAGCTGTGAAAACATACAGGTAATAGACATTTCTTCTGTATTATCCCCAGATACCAGTTCTTCCCTTTTGGCCTGTTCTAATAATATTTTCCCTAATATCAAGGGTTGACATCCTTCCTCGCTTAATTCCTTTTCCCTTTCTATCTTTGCCTTTATTTCATCTGTAACCTTTATATCTCCTAGATACATCTTCATAATCTGGGTAAATACATTTCTAAAGCTATCACTTCCATCTACCCAGCTCTCAATAGCGTATATCATACCTTCAAAACTGCTCTGCTCTAATATAATAGTTTTTATTTCTTCTAATTTAACGCTCATATCATACATAACTGAAGACAATATCACTTCTTCTTTTGTATCAAAATATTCATATATAGTGCCCTTACCTATAGAAGCTCTATTACTAATATCTATAACCTTTATAACACTTAGGTCTTTTCCCTCGGCAAGTAATGATATAACAGCGTTATAGATAGGTATCACCTTATCATTTACGTTGGATTTTACCATTATAGTTCCTCCTGGTTTTCTTCCTTATCTAATTCTTTAGCTTTTTTCTTCTTATCTTTTCTATTAAATATATCATATATACATGGTACTAGTAGTAATGTAAGTAGTGTACCATATATTAAACCTCCTATAGTTACTATAGCCATAGGCTGTGCCATATCTGAACCCATACCAAGACCAAGTGCCATAGTCGATAATCCTAGTATAGTAGTAAGTGCTGTCATAATAATAGGACGCAATCTATTCATACCTGCTGTAACTATAGCCTCATGTTTAGATAAACCACCCTCCATTAACTGATTAATCATATCAACTAAAACTATACCATTATTAACTATAATACCCGCTAGCATTACCATACCAACTAATGCTATAACACTGATATCATTACCTGTAAATAGAAGTGCTGCAAGACCTCCAGTAAATGCAAGTGGTATAGTAAACATAATAATAAATGGATACTTAAATGACTGAAATTGAATTACCATTATCAAGTACATAAGTATAATAGCTAAAATCATCATAAGCATAACCTGACCCATTGCATCCATAATAGTCTCATTTTCGCCTTCAAACTGTAGCGAATATCCACTAGGTAAATCATAATCCTTTAGCATGTCTTCTACTTTACTACTTACTCTAGTTACATTATATCCTTCTTTTACACTACCAGAAAATGATATATAACGGGTTTGATTATTTCTATTAATAGTAGATAAACCTGTACCATCACTAACCTCAGCTATCTTACTTAATTTAACTGTAGCTGCTTCTTGATTTTTCTTTCCCTCTATATCAAGGTTCTTTATATCTTTAATACTTAACTCATCCTTTTTACTATCCTCTACATATACTGAATAATCTGCTGAATCCGTATTTAATATAGTAGCTTCCGTAGCATCTGCTATTTCGGCATAAACCACCTGGAACACCTGTGCCACACTAAGTCCATATTCTGCTGCCTTGTCCTTATCAACAACTATTCTGTATTCTGGTGTAGTATCCTCTAAGCCATCATTTACTTCCTCTATACCTTCCACTTTCTCTAGTTTTTTGCATATATCCTTAGAGATTTCCTGTAGCTTATCTAAATCGTTACCCTTTACATAGCCTACCACACCACTAGCCCCTAGTGCCGACATATCCATAACGGATGCAGAAACTGCTATTTCACAGTCAAAATCCTTTGTCTTTTCAGTAATTAAATCTGCTATCTCCTGATTTGACAGCTTCTTGTCTTCTTTACATATAATATACATAGATACTGTTGATATATCTGTATTTTCGCCCATACCCATCATAGAGTTTCCACCAACCATAGCACCCACTGTATCTACATCGTCTATCTCCTTTATCTTTTCTATAACCTTTTCTGACATAGCTGCTGTATCACTAAGCTCTGTAGTTTCCTCTGGCATAGTTAATGTAAGGGACATCTGTGTACTGTCCAGGCTAGGCATTAACGAACCTCCTCTAAAGTAGGCTCCTACTAGACTACCTACTAACAAGGCTAATGCAGTTATAATGACCAAGATTTTCTTACTTAGGCAAAATTCTATAGCTTTCCCATATGCATTTTGCAATTTATCAAAAAGCTTACTTGGCTTCTCCTGTACCTTATCAAACATCTTTGCTGCACACATAGGAACAAATGTTAATGCAACTATAAGACTTGCAAATAATGAATAAGCAATGGTAAGTCCCATATCTACAAATAATTGTTTAGTAATACCTGTTGTAAATACAATAGGGGCAAATACACATACTGTAGTCATTGTAGAAGCTGTAATAGCTCCTGCTACCTGCTTAGCACCTATAATAGCCGCTTCTTTTACTGGCACCCCTTCGTGTCTAAGCCTATATATATTTTCTATAACTACTATTGAGTTATCTACCAGCATACCTACTCCTAGGGCTAAGCCTGATAGAGATATTACATTTAATGTAACTCCTGAGAAATACATAAGTACCAAAGCAAATATAACACTTATAGGAATAGAGAAGGCTATAATACCTGTTGGTCTAATATCCTTTAGGAATAATAGCAATATAAGAATAGCTAATATAGCACCAAATGCTAAGTTATCAAGGACTGAACTTACTATTAAGTCAATGTATATACCTTGATCCATAAGATTAGTTGTATGTAACCCATCATTATCCTTTACTAATTTTTTAAGCTCTGCATTTAATTCATCTGAGACCTCGGAAGTAGCAAAGTCTGTCTGTTTAGTAATAGAAAGCATAATTCCTGCATTTCCATTTATAGAAGTGTAAGAACTATCTGCATCATTTACCATAGTTACATCTGCTACATCTGCCAATGTAATAGGTTCTACTCCATCCATACCTAAATCCATAAGTACGAAGTCTGACATATCTTCTAAATCTTCAAATTTATTACCTACACGCACCAGATAATCCACATTATCTTCTACTATATATCCTGCTGGCATAGAAAAATTCTGTGCTGATA
>CAZOUU010000065.1:0-8448 GCA_964583045.1 uncultured Lachnospiraceae bacterium
AGCAAGACTAACCTCCGGTGTTTTTCCCTCTTTATCTGTAGTTACCTTTGTTACCTCTTTACCATTCTCATCTTTTATTACTATAGATGCATCAGGTATAGGTTTCTTTGTATCTTTATCAGTAATGTATACTACTAAACTTCCTGCTTCTTTATCATACATAATAACTGTCTCGTTAGTAACCTTTTTCCACTCCCCAGCACTATCTTTAACAAATACATTGTTATCTGAATCTACCTTAAATGTAATACTCTCTGCTACAGCATATCCCTTAGGTGCTATTGTCTCTGTTAAAGTATATTCACCCTCTACTAACTCTATATATTTGGCTGTAGAAGTAGATACCCATGTAATAGGTTCAGATAGATTATCACCTGTTACTGTAAGTGTAGCTCCTACTAACTCAGCTCCACCACCAACAGCCTGCTTACTTATAGTTGCACCTTTAGGATCTATTAATGCATCTCTAATCTCAATTATCTGTGAACCAAGTGGTACCCAATCTCCGTTAACCTTAGTATCTAAGCTACCATCTTCATTTACTCTAAAATCTACTGCCTCTGCTATATCATACCCACTAGGTGCTTCTACTTCTGCAAGTGTGTATACACCTGGTTGTAATTTTAACATCTTAGGACCAGCACTACTACTTGATGCCCATGTAATAGGTGTTATATCAACTGTTGCACCATTTACTCTACCTGTTACTTTAAGCTTAGCTCCTGTAAGCTCGGCGCTAGCTCCTACTGCTTTTTTACTTATAGTTACATCATATGTCTTTGTGCTGTCACCAGGTTTTGGATCTGTGCCTGGGTTTGTACCTGGGTCTGTTCCATTATTAACTATAGTTCCAGCAAGTGGATAAAAATGTGCCTCTGAATCACTATTTACATTGGACGCTATAACATTTCCTTCATGTCTACCACCACTTAATGTAACTGATGCTTTAGGTGCTACTAGATGTCCATTTAATCTAGCTACTGTTACTGATGTGGCATTTGGTATATTCCATATCAAGTTCATACCACCTAAGTAATACTGTCCACCTTCGTATGCCAATGCTTTTTCTTTCATTTTACTATCAAAAGCACTAGTGCTTGAACCATCACTTGTATATACACTATCAAAGCTTAAATTTACTGCTGCACTATTAGTTAAAGAAACTGTATAAGCACTACCATTTCCTAAGAAATCATCAACTGTAGCACCCTTTATTACTATACTTGTTAACCCACTCAAATCATCACTAACTGTTATATTCTTAATCTCATTTGAAAAGTTAAGAGTTAAAACTCCTCCTGAATATGTATATGCAGAAGTGCTTCCTTTAGCAGCCAAAGCTGTAGATTGACTCTTCAAATTTCCAAATGCTGTTGACAAATTCATGTACTCTGCATTCTGAACTGCTTCTGCACCATTTCCACTATTATATATCTGTGCTCCAGCAAACGAACCTGCATCTTTTCCATAATATACTACTCTGTTTGCTATATATGGTTCTGAAGCTGTATAATTATTACACATCCAGCCTACATTAGTTATTGTTCCAATATATGATGGTATCTTAAAAAAGTTTCCATATGATTGGCTAAAATCCAACTCTCCTGCTAATATAGATCCAACTGTATGAGCGGAACCACCAGTATTAGTAAGTTTGTTTTCTACACAATATGAACAATTTGATAACATATACTGTATAGTATAATTTCCTTCATCAAACCTATCCTCACTACTAGCTGCCTCTACATCCTTAACCGGCATCCCTATAAGGACTGTAGTTATCATCATTACTGTTACTAACATCCATGTTATAACTCTTCTAAGTTTTCTCTTCATATTTCTCTCCTCTTCTTTAGTATGTTCTCACTCTTTAGAATTACTGTATAATTCCCACCTGAATTATATTACTACATAATTTGACGCTTTTCAATCAAATTCCATATATTTATCGTCACTTTCATTCTATTTAGCAATAGTACCAAATCAATTTTGTTATTTATTCCAAATTACAAAATCAAACCATTAAATCTTCATAAATTCTATAAACTTTTTATAAAATCTATTGATTTACGAATCTAATACTCTATACTTATATAATAGATTAAATATATGTATTACACAGAAAGGTTAGGCATATAGTATGAAACAGAGATTAATTAATTTTATGAGAGGGCGTTATGGATTCGATCAATTATCTAGATTTTTAGCATGGAGCTCCATCATACTGATGATTTTAGGATGTTTAATTAACCTAACTCCTATATATTGTCTTGGTTTTCTTATATTGATATATTCATACTACCGTATGTTTTCTAAGAATTATAGCGCTAGATATAAAGAGAACCAATGGTATCTAGAACATTCTGCTCCTGTAAGAGATTATTTTAGAACCTCTAACCGACATATGCATATAAGGAAGACTCACCATATATATACTTGTAAATCATGTCATCAAAAGATTCGTATTCCAAAAGGTAAAGGCAAGATACAAATCACATGTCCTAATTGTGGCAACAAGTTTATCAAGAGGAGTTAGTCCATGTTCTAAGATTTAATCAGATAGCCTCTAGATACGAGTCTAGACATCACTCTATATTGCTCATTTAAAAAACCAGAACGAATAATCGTTCTGGTTTTGATTTTACATTATATATCTTATTCTTCTTCAGGACTCTCTAGCATAACCTGTTGATATTTATCTATAATCATCCTTTGAACTCTGTCTCTAGTAGTAGAATTAATAGGATGTGCTATATCTCGGTACTCGCCATCAGCAGCCTTTCTACTCGGCATAGCTATAAATAGTCCTTTTTCTCCGTCTATAACCTTTATATCGTGAACTACAAATTCATCATCAAAAGTGATAGATACTATGGCCTTCATCTTACCTTCTTTGGTAACCTTTCTGACCCTTATGTCTGTAATCTCCATAATCTGCCCCCTTATGTAGTAACTCAGTTGTAACCGTAACTATAATGCGTATCTAAAATTCTTCTCTACTACTACCTTAATCTGCCCTGGCTCAGCCGTATGAATAGTATTAGCTCTTAATGTATCTCTACTCTCTACTATACAGTTCTCTATATAAGAGTTGTCTCCAATATGGACATCATTAAGAATAACGGAATTCTTAATTACACAATTATTACCTACATATACCTTCTTAAATAGTACTGAGTTCTCCACTGTACCATTAATTATACATCCACTTGATACTAAGCTGTTATTAACCACTGCATACCCATTATATTTTGCTGGTGGTAAATCATCAACCTTAGAATATATATCTGGATATTGTCTAAAGAAATAATCTCTTATGTTACTGTCTAAGAAATCCATATTAGTCTTGAAGTATGAATCGATAGTACCTATATTTCTCCAATAAGATTCCATCTTGTATGCATATATCTTCTTAACATTCTTATATCTAACCAATATATCTTTAACAAAATCACTTCTGCCTTCTTTGGCACATGATTCTAGAAGTTCAATTAATTGTCTTCTTCTTATAACATATACACCTATAGATGCTGTAGAGGTCTGTGCTACTAATGGTTTCTCTTCAAAATCCATAATCTGCATATCAGCATCAGTCTTAACTATACCAAATCTGCTTATATCATCCTCGCCTGGATCTATGTCCTTACATACTACTGTTATGTCAGCACCTTTTCTAATATGCTCTTCAAGTACTTTATTATAGTCCAGCTTGTATACACCATCACCAGAGGCTATAACTACATATGGCTCATGACTGCTCTTTAAAAAGTTAATATTCTGATATAACGCATCTGCAGTACCAGTATACCAATAGCTGTTAGTAGCTGTAATAGTAGGTGTAAATACAAATAATCCACCTTGCTTTCTACCAAAATCCCACCACTTAGATGAATTAAGATGTTCATTAAGTGAACGAGAATTATATTGAGTAAATACTGCAACCTTTTGTATATTAGAATTAGTCATATTACTTAACGAAAAATCAATTGCTCTAAAGCTTCCTGTAACAGGCATGGCTGCTATTGCTCTCTTGGCTGATAGTTCACCCATTCGATTGCTGTTACCACCTGCTAGTATTATTCCTATAGCTCTCATGCCAAATCACCTACCTTTATCAAACTTGAGCCAGATTTAAGTAATCCGTCTGGATACTCATCTGTAGTTGTCGGTCCAAATATAGCTGTATTCTTACCTATCTTAACTCCGTCTGGTATAGTAGAGCCTTCTCCTATAGTTACTAAACCAAAGGAATATATATGTGGTGCTATATCGTTAGGTGACTCTTTTCCAATGCCTAATTCTACCTTGTTACCTATAACTACGTCTTCCGCAATAACTGCCTTATCTATCACTGCACCTTCACCTATAACTGTTCTGTTCATAATGATAGAATCCTTTACGACTGCGCCTTTGCCTATCTTAACTCCGGCACCTATAACTGAATGTCTTACCTCACCATATATCTCTGTACCTTCACCTATGATACTCTCTGTAACCTTAGATGAGTCTGATATGTATTGTGGTGGTAATACATCACTCTTAGTGTATATTCTCCAGAACTCTTCATATAAGTTAAATTCTGGTATAATATCAACCAACTCCATATTAGCTTCCCAATATGAACCTAATGTACCTACATCCTTCCAATATGCCTTAAAGTCATAAGCACACACCTTGCTACCATTCTCATGGCAATAAGGTATAATATGTTTACCGAAATCGCAAGATGGCACGTCCTTCATCTCTTGAAGAGCATTCTTAAGTATCTTCCAGTTAAATATGTATATACCCATAGAAGCTTTTGTACTTCTAGGATGCTCTGGTTTCTCTTCAAACTCCTGAACACAGCCTTCTTCATCTGTTATAACTACACCAAATCTACTAGCCTCTTCTAATGGCACTTCGTATGTAGCTAATGTAATATCCGCCTTTGTTGACTTGTGATAATCAAGCATTACCTCGTAATCCATCTTATAGATATGATCTCCAGATAGTATAAGTACATAATCTGGATTATAGTATTCCATATACTCTAGATTCTGATATATGGCATTAGCTGTTCCTGTATACCACTGACTGTTTGTACTCTTCTCATATGGTGGTAATACTGTTACACCACCAATATTACGATCTAGATCCCATGGTATTCCAATACCAATATGTTGATTAAGTCTGAGCGGTCTATACTGAGTTAATACACCAACAGTATCTACTCCAGAATTAATACAATTACTTAAAGGAAAGTCGATAATCTTGTACTTACCACCAAAAGCAACAGCTGGCTTAGCTAATCTTGATGTCAACACTCCCAAACGGCTGCCCTGTCCGCCTGCCAATAGCATAGCTATCATTTCTTTCTTAATCATAATGTCACCCCTTCTGCACGTAAGATATTACTATTATATCACTTGTTTATTAAAAAGAAAATGGTTTTTAGTGATTTTCACAAATAATTTACTAAGTTTTAATACAATTTTCTGCACAAAATATACCATTTAGTCAAAGTTTTTGTAAAAAAAGTAATATTACTGCCAATTTTAGATAACTTTTAGTACATTTTTTATATTAATTTTGCATTTTATACCTCTCTGTACAAAAAATCCTCTCTAAGTAGATGCGGCTGTTAGCCTGTCTATTTAAAGAGGATTTTGTTAATCCATTTTATATATTCATATACGCTGTTATAATAGGTTTACGCCTCTGATAGAAGCCTCTTCACATATCTCGTCCGGCCATATGGAGGCTTGAACCTCTCCTATATGTGCTTTTCTAAGGAAGAACATACATATTCTGGACTGACCTATACCACCACCTACTGTGTATGGTAATTCTCCATTAAGTAATGCTTTTTGGAATGGCATACCAGCTCTCTCTGGACAGCCTGCCTTATCTAACTGCTCCTTAAGGGCGGCCTCGTCAACTCTTATACCCATAGAGGATAGCTCTAGTGCCATATCAAGTACTGGGTAATATACTATGATATCACCATTTAATTTCCAATCATCATAGTCAGGGGCTCTTCCATCATGCTTTTCACCTGAAGCCAGCTTATCACCTATCTGCATAACAAAGATAGCACCGTGTTCCTTAGCTGCTTTATTCTCGCGCTCCTTAGTGGTTAATTCAGGATATCTATCTTCTAGCTCTTGTGAAGTAATAAATGTAATCTCCTCTGGTAGGAAGCACTCTATATAATTATATCTGTTAGCTATATATTTCTCCGTTACTCTAAGAGCTTCATATACGGATTTAACTACATCCTTAAGAGTATCTACATTTCTCTCGGTCTTGTTTATAATCTTCTCCCAGTCCCACTGGTCTACAAATATAGAATGTATATTATCTGTCTCTTCATCTCTTCTAATAGCATTCATATCAGTGTATAAGCCTTCGCCTTCACTAAAGCCATATCTCTTAAGGGCCATTCTCTTCCATTTTGCAAGGGAATGAACTATCTCCACCTCTTTGTCCGCCTGCTCCTTTATACCAAAGCTTACAGGTCTCTCTACACCATTTAGATTATCGTTAAGTCCTGACTCAGGGGTAACAAATAATGGTGCTGATACTCTTCTAAGATTAAGCTGTGTGGCTAGCTCTCTCTGAAAGAAGTCCTTAACCCTCTTAATAGCTATCTCTGTAGCCTTTATGTCTAATGTAGATTCATAATTATCTGGAATGTATATCTTACTCATATTAACCTCTCTCATATAATGTATATCATTATATCTTTCTATATATTATTCTAATTATATGCTGTCTTATAGCTCACAATTGCCTACTGTTCTAGGGAATGGAAGCACGTCTCTTATATTTCCCATACCAGTTAAATACATAACGCATCTCTCAAAGCCCAGACCAAAGCCTGCATGTCTAGCTGTACCATATTTACGAAGATCAAGGTAGAAGTCATAATCCTCTGCATTAAGTCCTAGCTCCTCCATACGAGCAGTTAGTTTATCATAATCCTCTTCTCTCTGGCTGCCACCGATTATCTCACCAATACCTGAAACCAAACAATCCATAGCTGCTACAGTCTTACCATCTTCATTCATCTTCATATAGAATGCCTTTATCTCTTTTGGATAGTCTGTTACAAATACTGGTCTTCCGAATTCCTTCTCTGTTAAGAATCTCTCATGCTCTGTCTGTAAATCACAGCCCCAAGATACCTTGTATTCAAATTCATCATTGTGCTTCTCTAATATCTCTATAGCCTCAGTATAGGTTACATGAGCAAAGTCTGAATTAGCTACGTGACTAAGTCTCTCTAGCAATCCCTTATCTACGAATTGATTAAAGAATTTCATCTCCTCTGGTGCATTCTCTAGGACGTAATTAATTACATATTTTAGCATGCTTTCTGCTAACATCATGTCATCCTTAAGGTCTGCAAATGCCATCTCTGGCTCAATCATCCAGAACTCAGCCGCATGTCTGGTAGTATTAGAATTCTCAGCTCTAAAGGTAGGGCCAAATGTGTATATATTCTTAAATGCCATTGCATATGTCTCGCCATTTAACTGTCCACTGACTGTTAGGTTCGTAGGTTTCCCAAAGAAATCTTCACTAAAATCTATCTTACCCTCATCTGTCTTAGGCAGATTAGCTAAATCAAGGGTAGTAACCTGAAACATCTCCCCTGCACCTTCACAATCACTACCAGTTATAAGTGGAGTGTGTACATACACAAATTCTCTCTCTTGGAAGAACTTATGAATAGCATAGGCTATAAGTGAGCGAACTCTAAATACCGCCTGGAAGGTATTAGTTCTAGGTCTTAGATGTGATATAGTTCTTAAATATTCAAAGGAATGTCTCTTTTTCTGAAGAGGATAATCTGGTGCCGAAGCTCCTTCTATAGTTACTTCCTCTGCCTGTATCTCAAAAGGCTGTTTGGCATCTGGAGTAGCAGTAACCGCACCCTTTACTATAACTGCTGCGCCAACATTTTGCTTGCTAATTTCTCCAAAGTTCTCTAATTTATCCGAATATACTACTTGAAGTGGCTCAAAAAATGTACCATCATTAACCACCAAGAAACCGAAGGTTTTAGAATCTCTTTTACTTCTTAACCATCCGCCTATCTCTACTGTCTGTCCTACGTATTTGTCTTGATTTCTGTATAAATCTCTAATGCTTACTAATTCCATACTTACATCCTCTTATTCTCTATTATTAGTTTAAGCCCACTAAAAGCTCACAATTATAAATATTCTACCTCAAAACGCTTACTAATTCAAGGTGTTCACTTTCAAATATTAAGAAAAACGCAGTTTTCACTGCGTTTTTCTTATGTACCTTCCTGTATCTATATTACTGCGTCCTATACTATCTCTGATAATATGCTGGTTGTCCACTTCCTAATGGTGCTGCAGAGCCCTTAGGTAGTAGCACTACCTGTATAGCCTCTAATCTCTTGGAATATCCTGCTGTACCTGCACATTCACC
>CAZOUU010000066.1:0-8257 GCA_964583045.1 uncultured Lachnospiraceae bacterium
CCTTATATGAGGAGATAGATAGACTTAAGCTACAAGAGGCATTGGATATAGTGCTTCCTAAGTTTGACATATTTAATGTAAGACTTAAAAAAGGTATATTCTGGCATTATTTTGAGACTAATATGAAGGAAGCTCCTTTGGTAACTAGAGAAGAAGACTATCCTTGCAAGTATATAGAGCCCTATTCTAATAATAACTATATGTTTAGAGTGACCTATTATAATAAGAGAATTAATCTAGAGGTATTTCATGTATTGTCAGATGGATTAGGTGCGGTTACATTTTTAAAAGAGCTTATATATCAATATCTAAGACTTGCACATTCGGAGCTATCAGATATGGTTATAGATAATCTAAGTAGTGAGACCTCCCTTAACAAAGAGGATAGTTATATAAAAAATTATAAGAAACCAGAGCCTAAGGGTTATAAGCAGGATAAGGCATTTATTATTAAAAATGAGATGTTTAGAGCACCGGAGTTTGGTGTTATGCACGGATTAATAGATATAGCCAGTCTTAAGAGGGTTACTAAAGAAAAGGGTATAAGCATTAATCAATTTCTTGTGGGTACTCTATTTTGGAGTATATATAAGGAGTATTTACATGAACAACCTAATAAGTCACCTATATGTTCATGTGTACCAGTAAATTTAAGACCATATTTTGATTCTAATACCACTAAGAATTTCTTCGCAGTGGTAACAGCGACATTTGAAGTAGTTAAAGACCACTATACCTATGATGAGGTATTAGAGCTAGTAGCTAGTGATTTAAAAAGACAGATTAATAAAGAACATTTAGAAAAGCTGTTTTCTTATAACGTGGCTTCCGAAAAGAGTGTATTAATAAGAGCAGTACCTTTATTTATAAAGAATTTTGCTATGAAACAGATATACAAGAAGTCAGCTAGAGCAAACACTTCAACACTCACTAATATAGGGCCTATATCTCTAACGGCTCCCTACGAGCCTTATGTAGATAAGTTTCATGTCATACTATCTATGTCCAAGGGACAGAATCTAAAGGGCAGTGTATGTTCATTTAAGGATAAGTTAGTATTTACATTTAGTTCTGCAGTTAAAGATACGTCTATCCAGAGAGCCTTCTTTAGAAAGCTAACAGAGCAGGGTATAGGTGTGGCTATAGAAAGTAATGGGGTGTATTATGAATAGATGTACAAGGTGTAATTTGGATATTTTAGATAATACTGTTGTGTGCCCATTGTGTCAAAACGTATTAGAGACAGATGGGGAAAAGATGATAAATATGTATCCGGACATAAGCAAAAAGAACAAATTATTTAAGCTGCTAACTAAGATTTTCTATCTGGTATGTTTTGTTGCGGAATTAATTTTAATATTTATTAATATGTTAATATACAATGGATTATGGTGGTGTGTAATATGTGGTGGAGCTATGATATTTGCCTGCTTTACACTTACCTATAGTACGAGAAGAGAAGATGGGTATCTTACAAAGATATTAGTGGAGAGTATATTAGGATTATTACTTGTGATATTAATAGATATAACATTAGGATATAGAGGCTGGTCCTTAAGCTATGCTATACCAGGCGGTATATTATTAGTTGATACAGCTATGCTGGTACTTATGCTAATAGAGTTTAATAGGTGGCAGATGTATATCATATATCAATTGTTTTTGTTGGTTATAAGTGTAGGACTTGTGATACTATGCAATTTTAGTGTGATTGATAAGCCACTTGTTAGCTTTATCGCATTTGGAGTATCTCTAATTATATTTATAGGAACATTATTATTGGGGGAAAAGAAAGCAACTAGTGAGCTATATCGTAGATTTAAGATATAGATAGGACATATGGAGAGAATTAATGCTATATAAAGATAAAAGAGAAGAAAAGTTATATCTCAAGCAATCAAAAAGGGATAATAAAAAAGTAGTTAAAAGGAAAAAGGAAAATAACGAAGAGATAGCAGTTAAGGAAGAAGAAAAAGAACATAAGGTAAGTAGAAGAGGTAAGGTACTAAGAGAATTAATAGAGGATGTGACCTCTAATAATCTTATAGGGCAGAAATTTAAAAATGGTGAGCTTAGAAAGAAAATTGTCGAACCCGAATGGAAATGCCCTAAGGGGTATGAACTAGCATTAATCACTATGGATAATTTCACTATGGAGTATCTTACTCAGATAGGAAGCACTAGTGAGGATGTAATATTGCAGCTTCATGGAGGAGGATATGTAGGTGCTATGCGTAACGCATATAGATCCTTCGCAGGTTTATATAGTGAGGTGAGTAGAGGTAATGCTGTATTAACTATAGATTACAGAGTTGCACCAGAAGATCCTTATCCAGCAGCTTTAGAGGATGCGTTATGTGCATATAAGTGGCTTTTGAAAAATGGATATGATGGAAGACATATTATAATAGGTGGTGATTCTGCTGGTGGTGGTTTGGCTATGGCCTTGTGTATGTATTTAAAGGATCATCATATAGAATTACCTAAAGCTATTATAGCTATGTCGCCCTGGACAGATCTTACCGCTAGTGGGGAATCCTATAAAACCAATTATGAACTTGACCCATTGTTTGGTAACACAATGGACAGTTTGATATTTAATAAGGATTATGTGGGAGATGCAGATGAGACCAACCCATATATATCACCACTATATGGAGATTTTACTGACTTTCCACCTATGCTTATACAGGTTGGTACATACGAGATGCTACTTAGTGACTCTACTTCAGCAGCCAAGAAGGCACGCTCGGCAGGGGTAGACGTAAAGCTAAGTGTATATGAAGGGATGTTTCATGTATTTCAGATGGCTATGCTTATGATTCCTGAATCTAAGCATGCATGGAAAGAGGTAGGCAGGTTTATAGGAGGTCTAAAATGATTAATAAGCAAGAACTAGAAAATGCAGACATAGATTATAACAGTGGTATAGTTAGATTTGTGGGAAAAGAGGATTTATATGAAAAATATCTTCGCAAATTTCTAGAGAATGATTCCATTAGACTGGCTAATGATGAATATATTAATCAAAATTACACTGGTGTGTTAGAAGTTATTCATACCTTAAAGGGCACCTCGGGTACTCTTGGTATGACTAACTTATATACTGATTGTTCTTCCTTGGTGGATAATATAAGGGCAGGACATACGGATGAGATAGAATTTATGCTATACAAAGTAGAGACAGAGCTCAATATATGTATGGAGGCAGTTAAAAAAGCCTTAAACATAATATGACACATTTAAGTATTAGTGGTATAGTTATGTTAAGACTAAGTAAAGATGCTATTTCACGTAATTATATTAATTATGGATTTAATATGCATATGTTAGGAATAGATTATGAAAGTACATTTTATTAGACACGCACAAATAAATACAGAGAAAAGTAAAGGTTATGTAGGGATAACTACAGAGCCTATAGATAAAGAAGAGTATAATAGATTGTTTGCCTTTACAGCACCTAGAGTTGATATGGTATATGTAAGCCCTAGTGAGGCTTGTATAGAGACGGCAAATATACTGTTTCCTCTTAATGCTATAGAGGTGGTGGATAATCTTACCAAATCTATAGAAGATACATTATATAAGGTAACCAGACGAAGAATAATAGAATGCTTTGATATAATTATGTGGGATGCTATATTCAAGAGTTATGAGGAGATAGTATTTATAGCACATGATGAGACATTTATGACTATATTAGATGAGCATTCTTTTCCACATAGAGATTATGAAGAATGGAAATTGGAGTATGGCGAGAGCTTCAGCTGTGAAGTGAATGCTATATTTTGGCAAAGTAACAAATGCCTGTGTGACATATACAAGAATTAGTTATATTCTGGGGAGTTATAACTAAGGTAACTAGGGTAGCTTAAAAAAAGGGTGGTATGAATATGCATATGAAAAATGCTATTATGTATCTGGATTCATTTATGAATGGAATGTTGGAGAAATATCCTAAATTAGGGTATGCTGTACTTATTGTGGCTGTATTTTTTGCAGTAATTATAGTTGTACAGATGGTATTGATTATAGTCAATACAGCTAGGTATAATAAGAATTTAGATAATCTATTGTATTATGATGAGGTAACTAAGGATCATAACTATAATCAGTTTTTTAAGGAAGCAACTAAGATTATTAAGATGGGTAATAAAACTGATTATTCTATAGTATATATGGATATACAGAAATTTAAATATATTAATGATACCTTGGGTCATGATATAGGTGATAGAGTGTT
This sequence comes from uncultured Lachnospiraceae bacterium, assembly GCA_964583045.1. Taxonomy (GTDB): domain Bacteria; phylum Bacillota; class Clostridia; order Lachnospirales; family Lachnospiraceae; genus JAVBSN01. The sequence continues at coordinate 4,247 of CAZOUU010000066.1, forward strand.
ACAGGGTATCAAATCATATCTTACTACAAAGATTCATAAGGGTGAGATGTGTTCTAGAGTATATGCAGATAATTTTGTTTTGCTATTAGATCATAAAACAGGGGAAGTAACTGATAGACTAGATGACATATTTGAAACAGTTAGAAAAGGTGACTCCAAATCTCGAATAGAGTATAATATCATACTTCGTGCAGGTATATATAATATAACTTCAGAGGATGATAATTTAAAAAGTATTATTGATAGAGCTATATATGCAAAGAGTAGTCTGCCAGAATTAGCTGCTAGTGATTATATATATTACGATGATAATATGAAGTTGGATTTACAAAGAGAAAAAGAGCTAGAGAGAGATATGAATCTAGCATTAATCAATGGTGAATTCGAAGTATATTTTCAACCTAAGGTAGATATATATAGTAAGCGAATCGTAGGAGCGGAAGCATTAGTCAGATGGATGCATCCTACAAGGGGTATGGTTTTTCCAGATGAATTTATACCTTTCTTTGAGAAAAGTGGATTTATTATTAAGCTAGACATGTATATGTTTGATAGGCTATGCAGATATCAAAGAGAATTAATAGATAATGGTATAGATGTAGTTACTATATCTTGTAATTTTTCTAGAAAACATTTGCATAGAAATGATTGGCCGGAGAGATTGAATGAGGTATTAGAGAAATATAAATTAGATGCGGATTTATTTGAAATAGAGATTACAGAGACTGTATCAGAGGAACAATTTGATATGGTTGCATCGATGGTTAAACGGTTAAAGGATAGTGGATATAAGATAGCTATAGATGATTTTGGCTCTGGATATTCATCAATTCAGCTATTATATAAGATACCTATAGACGTACTTAAGATGGATAAGAGCTGTATATCGGTGGATAGTGTAGATACTATGGAGACAGAGATAATCACTAGCATTATAAATATAGCTCATAGCCATGGTATTAGCATTATATGGGAAGGTGTAGAAAATAAAAGTCAGGAGCGTCTTATAAAGGATTTAGGTGGAAGATATGTACAGGGATTTTTGTATGCCAGACCGATGGATTATACCCACTACAGATTATTAACACAGCAAGGCTTTGATATGGCTGCTGACCTAGATACAGTAGAGGATATAGGTAATCTTAAGGTGCTGCCAGATACTAAGGCTTTGTTAGAGAAGAAGCTTAAAGACAAGATGAATGATTTAAGTATATTGTATGATAATATACCAGGCATAGTAATTAAGAATAAATGTGATATATATTTTACCTTAGAAAGTATGTCTAGCAATATTGAAGGTATATTAGGTTATACTAAAGCGGAGCTGGATAGATTATATAATGGACGTTTAAGAGGCATTGTGTTACCTGAGGATGCTAAGGATATTATCAGATTATTTAAGCAGAATAAAGGTAATGATAATCTTAGCTTTATCTGTCGAGTTAAGAAAAAAAATGGGGATATAGGCTGGGTAAAAGTAAGAGGACATTTCATAAAAGAAAATAGCGAATGGCATTTTTATTCAGTGGTAGTGGATGTTACTGAGGAGAAAAAATTAGTCAATGCAAATAGGGCTGAGCAGGCTAAGTATTTAGCATTATTATACTCTATTGCTGACACCACCTTTGAATATGATATAGTAACCAAGCAGATGATATATACTATGAAGGTAGGAGATAATGTACAGCATGTAGTTAGAGATGATTTTTTTGCTATATTGCCATATGATTCTATCTCACATCCAGACGATGTAGGAATAACAGCAAGTATGATAGAGAAGGTATTGCAGGGCAAGGCTAATAGCGGAGAATTCAAAGTAAAAATAAAAATAGATCAAGAAAAATATGGTTCCTTTATGATAGTCTATAATACTATTTATGAAGATAAACAGCCTGCCAAAGTAGAGGGGAGAATATCTAGAATATAGGTCATAAATTCTTTACATTTGGCTATAATAAGAATACAATATTAATAGATACTTTTCACAGAAAAAAAGGAGCAGAGAATGAGAAAAAAATCACATATCTCCCTAGCTAGACATATAGTTACAGATGTAGATAGCTTAAGTATACTAAAGCACAAGAAGGCTTTTTATGTAGGTAGTATTTTACCGGATTGTAAGCCATCGTTTATTACCACAAAACATGAGATAGAGGGAACGTTTCCGAGAATTACTAAAGAGATAGACAAGATAGTTAGTAACAGATATAAGATGCCCAGCAACTATTATAGACATCTAGGCGAAATATTGCATTATATAGCAGATTATTTTACGTTTCCACATAATAAGGGGTTCTTAGGAAGTATAAGAGATCATTGTGCATATGAAGCAAGACTCAAATTTACCCTTAATGATCATATTAGAGGTATAGATGCATTACCGAAGAAAAAAGATGATGGTATTAAGCTAATGTCATCAGAGGATATATGTAATTATATTAGAGCAAGACATGCTCAGTATATCCAATGTGTTAGACATACAGTAGAAGAGGATTGTAATTTTATAGTAGAGGTATGTACCAAGATAGCTGCTTCTATTATGATGATATGTAATGCTAACACAGTAGCACTAGGATTAGTGTAATATATGGAAGGATACAGATATTTAAGCGGACATTATGAAGAATACAGTGCAAAAATCAACCAATAAAAGCGAAAGCAGTTTTTTGAAACAGGCTGGTATATTAGCGGCAGCAGGACTTATATCCAGAGTATTAGGCTTGATATATAGAGTGCCCATAACTAGTATTATAGGTGACGAGGGTAATGGATATTATGGATCTGCTTATGAGATATATGCGGTTATCTTGTTAATATCTTCTTATAGTATCCCTATGGCAGTGTCTAAGATTATATCTGAAAAGCTAGCCCTAAAGGAATACAAAAACGCTCATAAGATATTTAGATGTTCTCTTATATATGTGGTGGTAGTTGGTGTTGTAGCCGCTATTCTTACATTTATCTTTGCTAAAGGTCTAGTGGATGTGGATGGAGCTGTAATACCACTTAGAATTATGGCACCTACCATATTCTTTTCAGGCATTCTGAGTGTATATAGGGGCTATTTTCAAGCTCATAGCACTATGGTTCCTACTTCCATATCTCAGATATTAGAACAATTGCTTAATTGTGGTGTTAGTATAGCTGCAGCCTATTGGTTTGTTACCTTAACCACAGATAACAAATTAGTTCCTGTATATGGAGCTAGTGGTAGTGCATTAGGTACAGGTATGGGCGTATTGGTTGCACTAATATTTATGTTGGTTATGTATAGCTTAAGGGCAAAAAGTATAAAGGCAAAGGTACAGTCAGATACTAGTACCACAGAAGAGAGCTATAAAGAGATATTTAAGATTATATTAACTATGATAACTCCAGTTATATTAGCTACCTTTGTATATAATATAAGTACATCCTTAGATATGAAGCTATACTATGGGGTTATGGGATTAAAAGGCTTTAGCGATACTGATATGGCTACATATTATGGTATATTTTCAGGAAAATATAAGGTATTGCAGAATGTGCCTATAGCACTTGCTACAGCTATATCTACAGCTATGGTTCCGGGCGTATCAGGAAGCTTTGCAACTAAGGATATGGATGCTACAAGAAAGAAGATAGATTTAGCACTTAAAGGGACTATGTTTATAACTATGCCGGCAGCGGTGGGTATGGGAGTGCTTGCAAAACCGATTATGTTACTATTATTTCCAAGAACTACAAGTACTGCATATTATTTGCTTGCAGCAGGAGCTATATCTATTATCTTTTATGCGATATCTACAGTATCCAATGGTATACTACAGGGTGTGGGTAAGGTAAAAATACCATTTAATAATGCTGTTATATCATTAGTGATACACGTAATTGTGTTAGTTCCGTTATTATATTTTACTAAATTGAACTTATATGCAATTCTTATATCCACCATAGTATATGCCTTGGTTATGTGTATTCTTAATCAGAGAGCCATTACAAAGCATTTGCAGTATAAGGTAAATGTAAAGA
>CAZOUU010000067.1:0-4829 GCA_964583045.1 uncultured Lachnospiraceae bacterium
TATTATAGAGAATACTTATCAAGATATGGAAGTAACTATAGGGATTAGAAAACCGATTTTGGAAGATTTTGTACCGGCTAGGAAGGTTAATGACAGACATGCTATTAAGACTAATCAGGTAAGATTAATAGATAGCTATTTGGATTTTTGCGTAGGGAGAATCCGACTTGAGGAATATTTGGATAAGTCCAGATTTGCTCTTAATAACTTGATACAGTATGTGCCACATTCTCATATGTACAGACTAGGACTTATGCATATGAATATATTAGCTGGTGACACAGAGGTAGTTAGACAAGAGATGGTAAGGATAGATGCAGATGGCTCTAAGATAATAGAAGGTAATAGAGAGAACAGCTATTACAATTACCTTAAGGCTTGTATGACAAAAGAGCCAGAGGCTATAGATAAGGCGGCTAAAATTATAAGGGCAAATGCTAATAATCAGGAGGATAAATTATTCTCGTTTTGGTTACTTATGCATCTGGATAGTGAGTATTCAGAGGATAAACTAGTATTATATAAGAGGATAGAACAACTATATGCTGAAGGCCTTAGAAGCCCTATTATGTATTATGAAGTATGTAACATATATAATAATGAGCCTTTAGTGCTAAGGCAGATTGATGACTTAGCTATAGCAGCTATTAGATGGGGGCTTAGACAGAATTTTGTATCCGATGAGATTAAAGAGATATTTGTGAAGCTATCAGGTAAGGTTAGACATTTTAGTTACCCTGTATTAGCTATTCTTAGAGAGATATATGAGGACAAAAAAGATAAGGATTGCCTATTTGCTATATGTAGTTTACTTATTAAAGACAACAAATTAGAAAACAAATATAATCCATATTTTAAGAAGGCCATAGAAGAGAATCTAAAGATAATTAGTATTAATGAGGCTTATATCAGAAGCTTGGATTTTACTTCCTATGGAATTATTCTTCACCAAGCTTTGTTATATCTTAACTATAAGAATACTCTTAATGAAGAGGAATTAGCTTATGTATATGCAAATGTAGTAACTAATAAGAGCGTATACAGAAATATATATCAAGAATATACCTATAACATAGAAGCCTTTATGGAAGAACAGATATTAAAGGGCAATATGAGTGATGATTTATCTGTTATATATGCAGAATTTCTTAATCCTAAAACTATTAAGAGTCAGTATGCAGCGAAACTAGTGAACATTATCTTTAAGAGAAAATTAACTTGTAATAATGAGTTAATTAAGATGGTGGTAGTAACTCACAAAGAATTGGCTAAAGAGGAGATGGTACCTCTTGTAAATGGAGTTGCTTATATAGATATTATTAATGATTCGGCAGCAGTGGCATTAGTGGATGTAAAGGGTAACAGATATGTGTCTACTATACCTTATAGATTAGAGAAATTGGTAGAGGAAGAATTATACATTAAGAACTGCGAGAGATATGCACCAGATGATTATAGATTGCTATTATATAACTTTAGTAGACTAATTAAGGCTAATCAGTTAGATTCAGAAGCAGTAAATAATTATAGACAGGTATTAGAGACACCGGAATTTAATTATGACACAGTTCAGACTGCTTTATTAGGTATAGTTCATTATTATTATGATAATTTTGACAAGGACATTCTTGCAAAATATATGCACAGAGTGGACCTTAATAATCTAGATTACAAGAATGGCAAAGATATAACCACATACTTTGTTGCATGTGAGATGTATGCTAATGCATATGAAGCCGTGAAGCTATTTGGATATAATAACCTGCCAGATGAGTATATTATCAAATTAGTAGAAGTATTATCTGCAGTGGATAATCTAAAGGGTTCAGAGCTTATTACCAGTATGTGCATTTATCTATATAGAAAAGGTTATAAGTCAGACAACATCATGGAATGGTTGATATCCTACTATAAGTCCTCTACCAAGGAGCTTAGTGATATATGGGATAAGACTAGAAGTAACAAACCAGAGGTTAGAGAATTTGAAGAAAATGTATTAGCACAGATTATGTTTTCGGATAAGGCTACAGATAGACAATATAGCATATTTAAACATTATTATGAAGGTAAGAAGCGAGGCATGGTTATAAAGGCTTTCTTAAAGCTTACAGCCTATAACTATTTTATAAATGATGCACAGGTTCCAGATGAGATGTTTGAATGTCTATATGAAGAGATACTAGAGAAAAATATAAGAGATGATATATCTATCATTGCGGTATTATACTATTTTAGTCGCCATGGTATAGATGAAAAACAACAGGAATTTGTGGCTGCAAAGGTTAGGGAGTTTGTAGACCGAGGAACTATATTACCGTTCTTCAAGGCATTTAAATATATAGTATCTCTACCTAAGGATTTAGATATAAAGACATACCTCATATATAAGGGTGAGGCTAGTAAATCGGTATATGTAAGCTATAACTTAGAGTCAGGTTCTTCTTCTGACAGCAGACCCACAACTAAGAAGCTACAAGAAGTGTTACCAGGATTATATATAGAGGAATTTGTAGTATTCCATGGGGAAAATCTGGTATATAACATAGATACCGAGGCTAAGGGAAAGGCTCAGGTAATAGAAAACACGGTACATATAGATATGCATACAGAGCAGGTAAATAATAGATTTGATGCTATAAATAATATGCTTATACGTCAAGAGATGAAGGATGACAAGAAGCTACTGGATGCTATGGATATGTATCTTAGAAATGTGCATTTATTTGAATCAAATATGAAACTATTGTAGATAAGAGGTGATTGGGTGGCAGAATATAAATATTACTTAGGTATGGATTTATGCGCAGAATATACACAGCTTAGTTTTTATAATGAAGAGGAAGATGAACCAGAATCCATATACCAGCTAGAGAATATGGAGACATATTTGCTTCCTAATGTAATGTTCTATGGATATACTTCTAAGACTTGGTATGTGGGCTCTAAGGCAGCTAAGTGCCGATTTGAAGAAGATGGGTATATGGTGGACAAGGTGGTATCGGAGGTAAGCAACAGTGATAAGCTTATAATTGATGGAACTGAGTACACTTACAAACAGCTATTTTTAATGCTTATAAAAGGACATATAGAGGATTATATAAATAGGAGACCTGATAATACGCCAGCAGATAATTTGGCTAAATTAGTTATATGTATATACAAGTACAATGGGGATTTATACGGAGCTTTAGAGGATTTGCCAGAGGTATTAGGAGTATCACCAGAGGTAATAGAGAATACCAGTAGGATAAATAGCTATGTGCATTATGTATTTAATCAGCCAGCGGAGCTTAGAAATAATAGTGTAGCATTGTTTGATTATAGTGTGGATGGTTTGGACTATTATAGAATAGATACTATAAGGCAAGGCAGTAAGCCAGAGATAATAGATGTAATACACAAGGACTTAAGAACCGAGATTCCTTTTGATATGGTGTATGGAGATAGGGATGAGTTAGATAATAGATTTGCTAAGGTGGCAGAAGATATATTAAAGGAGACCTATGTGTCTTCTGTATATCTAACCGGAACAGGATTTGTGGAATCATGGCTTAAGAAATCTACTAATGTTATATGTTCTGGAAGAAGGGTATTTGTAGGACAGAATATATATACCAAGGGTGCTTGTTATGCGGCATATAGTGGAGAAAGCATTATAGAGCCTTCTAAGTATACACTTTGTACGGAGAATACAGTTATATGTGACATAGGTGTATCTAAGAGAGAAGATAAGATTGATTTTGCACCCATAGCTTACGGCGGGAGAGAATGGTATAACATGTCAGGTCATTTAGAATTGTTTATGAGTGATACAAATAAGATATACATATTATACCGAAATAGAATTACAGATAAGACAAGCAAAGAGATTATAGAGATACATGGATTGCCTAAACGCCCAGACAAGACCACTAAGCTATCATTGGACGTGGAGTTTTACAGTAACACAGAGGGAGCCATAACTATAAGAGATATAGGGTTTGGAAAGATGTATCCTACAACTAATAAGGTATATAGAAAAGATTTTGTGATTGAGAATTAAGAATGGAGCTAGATTATGGGTAATATAGTTATATGTGAGACTAAAACTACAGATGAGGCATATATATTTGAAAATACCAAGGTAGAAGTATTTTCTTACGAAGAGCTATGCTACTACATATACAATAATGCTCCTATTATAAGTAGTGCTTATGTAGATAGAAAGATGACAGGCTGGATTAGAGAAAAGCTAGAGCTTGATGATTTAGCAGACAAGCTAGATAAGCTAATAGAAAAGGAAGCCTTGCTGGTGGATACCCTAACAGAGATATTAACCTACAAAGCCTACTATTCAATTGACGAGATTAAAGTCTTTATAAAACGGTTTGAGAAATTTAGAAGGCTTGGATCAGTGGAAGCTGAGAAGGTAAAGGGAGATTGCTTTCTTAATTACAAACGTTATATAAAAGCCATAGATATATATGACAATATATTAAAGAGTAAAGAGGATATAACTGACAAAAAACTATTAGGAAATATATACCACAATAGAGGAATAGCGCTAGCTAATAATCTGGAGACAGAAGATGCAAAGATAAGCTTTCTAGATGCATTTACTTATAATGAAGACGTGGAGTCCTTGAGAGAATATTTCATAGTATTAGCTTCTGAAGGTGACGAGAGTAAGGTCAAATACGAGATGGGTAAATATAATCTGGATCCAGAGTTTTACTCTGATTTAATTGATGAATTTGAGTATACTAGAGAAGACATTAGAAATATGAGTATATTTAACAAGGTTGAAAAGGCTATATATAATAAAAAACAAGGAAATACAGTAGCGTATA
>CAZOUU010000067.1:4839-8088 GCA_964583045.1 uncultured Lachnospiraceae bacterium
AGTCAGTTAAAGGATGAGTTTAGGGAGCAGATTATATAATGGGATTTTTTAAAAAGCTATTTTCTAAAAAATCGAATAGCGAGGAAGATTTTTCTCTAGATAATTTGAATCTAGAGATAGGTAAAGCTGAGTCAGCTAATGATATAGAAAGACAGTTGTCTAATAACTGTGATCAAGTTGTGGATTCTACCTATAATATAGAAGATCTTAGGCTGGAGTATGATTTGGTTACTGCATATTTGTTAGATATACAACGATTAGAGGCGTTGCCAGATATTAACCAGAAGGAATTATATGACATAGCTAGCAAGATACAGCTGTTAGAAAAAGATAGAGCAGAATTTCTAAAGACAGATACCAAGATGAGTGATGAACAATTCAAGCGTATGCAAGCTATGGAGCCGGACATTAAGAATATCATGGAAAAATTGTCAGAGTGCGAGATAAGAGATGATAGAATACATAGAGATATGCAGCATTTAGAGGGAGAAAAAGCAAGCATAGAATATGTGGCAGAATTAATAGAAGATAAGAGACATGGTATTAAAAATGTATTTATTACTATGGTGATTATGACAGGTATTACATTAGCCTTATTCCTTATACTAGCTATAGGCTATAGAATGGATATGAGGATTCCGAGTTTGATTATGATATTGGTGTTAGTTATAGTACTTACGGCGGTATTCTTATATAACAGAAGTCTTCAGGTGGAGTTAAAGAATTGCGAAGCCAGGCTAAACAGAGCAGTTATGCTAATTAATAAAGTGAAAATTAAATATATAAATAATACTAATACGTTGGAATATATGTATGAGAAATATAAGGTTCACAGCCTTAAAGAGTTGGAATATAAATGGGAACAATATGTAGTTATGCTAGATGAGGTAAGAAGATTTAAACAAAATACAGGCGACCTAAGAGTATATTGTGAGGAACTAATAAAGGCATTGGTGAGCTTTGGTATTAGAGATGCTGATGTGTGGACTAAACAGTCTATAGCTCTTATGGATAGCCGAGAGATGGTAGAGGTAAAGCACGAGCTAAATGTGAGAAGACAAAAGCTTAGGGAACAGATAGAATATAATGAAGAACTAAAAACTATGAGTCTGAAAAGGATAAGCGAGATACTAGAAGATAATCCTGAGATGAAGCAGTATGTTAAGAATGCTCTGGCATCTTATAATATAGAGGTGTAGATAATATGAGAATATTAGGGTTGATTTTCGTGGCTACAGGTATTATTATTGTACTTGTGGCTCGCTCGGTAACCAGACAGGTGCCTAGAGACTACGATTATGATAGCGATGATGGCTTTTTAGAGCTGCTTAATAGTATGTCGAGATTATTAAAAATGGCAGCCTATATAATTATGGCTGTAGGAATTGGAATTATAATATATAGTTTTGTTAATGGAGGATGAAGTTAATATGGCTAAAGAATTAGAGAAGACTTACAGCCCAAGTGATATAGAGGGTCATATATATGAGAATTGGATTAATAAGGGCTATTTTCATGCAGAAGCAGATAGAAGCAAGAAACCATTTACTATAGTTATGCCACCACCAAATATTACTGGACAGCTACATATGGGGCATGCTCTAGATAATACTATGCAGGATATATTAGTTAGATATAAGAGGATGCAGGGATATAATGCATTGTGGCAGCCTGGCACAGACCATGCAGCTATAGCTACAGAGGTTAAGATTATAGCGGCTTTAAAAGAACAAGGTATTGATAAAGACGATTTAGGTAGAGATGGCTTCTTAGAGAAGGCTTGGGAATGGAAGAAAGAATATGGTGGACGTATTATTAATCAGCTTAAGAGAATGGGTAGTTCTGCTGATTGGGATAGAGAACGTTTCACTATGGATGAAGGAAATAATAAGGCTGTAACAGAGGTGTTTTGCAAGCTATATGAAAAGGGATATATATATAAGGGCTCGCGTATAGTAAACTGGTGTCCGGTATGTCAGACTACCATATCAGATGCAGAGGTAGAGCATGAAGAACATGATGGTAACTTTTGGCACATTAATTATCCTATAGCAGGTGAAGAAGGCAGATTTGTAGAGATAGCTACAACACGTCCAGAGACCTTGATAGGTGATAGTGCTGTCGCAGTTAATCCAGAAGATGATAGATATAAAGATCTTATAGGTAAGAAGGTTATATTGCCACTTGTTAATAAAGAGATTCCGGTTATTGCAGATGCTTACGTAGATATGGAATTTGGTACAGGTGTTGTAAAGATAACTCCTGCTCATGACCCTAACGATTTTGAGGTAGGTAAGAGACATAATCTAGAAGAGATTAATATAATGAATGATGATGCTACTATTAATAAGCTCGGTAAAAAATACGCAGGTATGGATAGATATGAAGCAAGAAAAGCAATGGTAGCAGATTTAGATGAATTAGGTCTATTAGTTAAAGTAGTACCACATTCACATAATGTAGGTACACATGATAGGTGTAAGACAGTTGTTGAACCGCTTATTAAACCTCAATGGTTTGTAAAGATGAGCGAGATGGCAAAACCGGCCTTAGAAGCGGTAAAGAGTGGCGAGCTACATCTTATACCAGAACGTATGGATAAGACCTACTATAACTGGTTAGAAAATATACGTGACTGGTGTGTATCCAGACAGCTGTGGTGGGGTCATAGAATACCAGCCTATTATTGCGAGGATTGTGGTGAGGTTATGGTATCTAAGGAAGAGGTATGCACATGCAGTAAATGTGGTTCTACCTATGTAAAGCAAGATCCTGATACTCTTGATACTTGGTTTTCGTCAGCTCTATGGCCATTTTCTACTCTTGGATGGCCAGATAAGACAGAGGATTTAGATTACTTCTATCCTACAGATGTGCTTGTAACAGGATATGACATTATATTCTTCTGGGTTATACGTATGGTATTTTCAGGCATTGAGCAAACAGGTAAATTACCTTTCCATACGGTATTATTCCATGGTCTGGTGCGTGATTCACAGGGACGCAAGATGAGTAAATCCCTTGGGAATGGTATTGACCCATTAGAGGTTATTGATAAATATGGCGCAGATGCACTTCGTCTGACCTTGATTACAGGAAATGCACCTGGAAATGATATGCGTTTTTATTGGGAGCGTGTAGAGGCTTCCAGAAACTTTGCCAATAAGGTATGGAATGCTTCCCGATTTATTATGATGAATTTAGAGGGTATGGAAGTAACAGAGCCTGCTCTGGCAGATCTTGCAGCAG
>CAZOUU010000068.1:0-3803 GCA_964583045.1 uncultured Lachnospiraceae bacterium
AGTTGTTACTTCCATAGCAACCTCAGCTGCACATAACTTAGCCATTGCAGCTTCAACAGAATATACTTTTTGATTATTCTTAGCTACAGCAGCTTTGTATACCAACATTTTAGCAGCCTCAACCTTAGTAGCCATATCAGCTAATTGGAATTGAGTGTTTTGGAAAGCAGCTATAGCTCTACCAAATTGTTTTCTTTCTTTAACGTAAGCTATGGTAGTATCTAAAGCACCTTCTGCTAAACCTAAAGCTTGAGAAGCAATACCTATACGTCCACCATCAAGTGTATGCATAGCTATACCAAATCCCTTACCTTTAGCGCCTAATATATTCTCTTTTGGTATACGGCAATCAGTAAAGATTAGCTCGTATGTAGAAGAACCACGGATACCCATCTTCTTCTCTTTTGTACCAAATGTAAATCCTGGAGTACCCTTTTCAACGATAAATGCAGAAATTTCTTTTGAAACTCTACCACGCTTTTCAACAGTACCAGTAATAGCTATTACTATATATACATCTGCTTCTTTACCATTTGTAATAAAGCACTTGGAACCATTTAATATCCACTCGTCACCATCTAAAACTGCCTTAGTCTGTTGACCCTGAGCATCTGTACCAGCACCTGGTTCAGTTAAACCGAATGCTCCTAATTTCTCACCCTTTGCAAGTGGAACTAAAAACTTCTGTTTTTGCTCCTCTGTACCATATGTTAATATAGGGTCGCAACAAAGTGATGTATGAGCTGAAACTATAACACCTGTAGTACCACAAACCTTTGATAACTCCTCAACACACATAGCATATGTTAAAGCGTCACAGCCTTGTCCGCCATACTCCTTGGGAATAGGAATACCCATAAAACCTAACTTAGACATCTTATCAACTGTTTCTCTTGGGAATGCTTCAGTCTCATCAACGTCTTGTGCAAGAGGTTTTACTTCATTCTCAGCAAAATCTTTAAAAAGAGTTCTTGCCATCTCGTGTTTCTTACTTAATGCGAAATCCATTCTTATTTTCCTCCATAATAAATTTAAATTAAATCTAACTTCACTATATAAAGCAGATTAAATATAATCACATAGTTACTACTCCTAGCAATATACTACATGCTTACTTACTGTAATCGTAGAAGCCAACGCCTGTCTTCTTACCTAATTTACCAGCACGTACCATCTTCTTAAGAAGTGGATGTGGACGATACTTAGGATCACCAGTCTCATTTTGTAATACTTCCATAATAGCTAAGCAAATATCTAAACCAACTAAATCACCAAGTGCCAAAGGTCCCATTGGATGAGAAGCACCTAACTTCATAGCTGTATCTATATCTTCAACACTAGCAATGCCATCAGCATATATACCAACAGCTTCATTAATCATAGGGATTAATATTCTGTTTACAACAAAACCTGGAGCCTCTTTAACTTCTACTGGAGTCTTACCAATCTCAGTTGAAATCTTCTTAATCTGCTCTACTAATGAATCAGGAGTGTTTGCACCAGCAATTACCTCTACAAGCTTCATTCTATCGGCTGGGTTAAAGAAATGCATACCTATCATAGGACGATCTAAACCAGCACCAATCTCAGTAATAGATAATGAAGAAGTGTTTGTAGCAAATATACAATCCTTCTTACATATAGTCATTAACTCTTTAAATGTAGCTTTCTTAATATCCATACTCTCTGGAGCAACCTCTACTACTAAATCGCAGTCTCCACAGATATCTTTTAAACCTGTTGCGACCTTAGCCATAATAGCATCAGCCTGATCCTGAGTCATTTTCTCTTTACTTACTAAGAAATTCATATTTTTTTGAATCTTAGCTTTTCCACCATCTGCAAATTCTTGTTTGATATCACAAAGGCATACTTCATATCCTTCAGTCATAGCAAATGCTTGTGCAATACCAGAACCCATTGTTCCTGCACCTATAATTCCTACTTTCATCAATTATTCCTCCTAAATATTATATTAATATATTGCCTTTCGGCATATTTCTTTATATACTCTTACCTTACTTTAGGATGGCTAAAAGCCATCCTAATAGGTATAGAATCTTATTTATTTTGGAAAGGTACTACTTTTAATTTCTTTTCTTTATCTTTCTCTAAGAAATTACCCATTCCAGCTTTTTGGTCTTCTGTTTCAAAGCAATCACCAAATAACTTTTCTTCAATGGCAATAGCTTGATCCATATCTACCTGTAAACCATCATTCATAGCCTTCTTGCAATTACGAACTGCTATAGGAGCATTCTTTGCAATACCAGCAGCCATCTTCTTTGCTGCATCTAATAATTCTTCCTGTGGATATACTGCATTCACAAGACCTATTCTGCAAGCTTCATCAGCTTTAATATTTCTAGCAGAATATATCATCTGCTTAGCCATACCTACACCAACAATACGTGCTAATCTCTGTGTTCCACCAAATCCTGGTGTAATACCTAGACCAACCTCTGGTTGTCCAAATAAAGCATTTTCAGAACATATTCTAATATCACAGCTCATAGAAATCTCACATCCACCACCTAAAGCAAAACCATTAATCGCTGCTATAACTGGTATAGGGAAAGTCTCTAGCTTTCTAAATACATCGTTACCCTTTTTACCAAAAGCTTCACCTTCAGCCTTTGTAAGTGTAGACATCTCTCCTATATCTGCTCCTGCTACAAATGATTTATCACCTGCACCAGTTAATATAAGAGCTCTAGTTTCATCTAAATTAACTGCATCTAAAGTTGCATTAATTTCATCTAATACTTGGCTATTAAGTGCGTTAAGAGCCTTTGGACGATTAATAGTTATAACACCTACATATCCGTCTTGTTCGTAAGTAATGAATTCCATTAGTTATTCTCCTTATAATAAGTTTAAATGTAATATAAATTAGTCACGCTCTACGATAGTAGCACAACCCATACCACCACCGATACATAATGTAGCAAGACCCTTCTTAGCATCTTCCTTAACCATCTCATGTAATAATGTAACTAAGATACGACATCCTGAAGCTCCAACTGGATGACCAAGTGCTATTGCACCACCATTTACATTAAGCTTGCTTAAATCAAATCCTAAATCCTTACCTACTGCTATAGATTGAGCAGCAAATGCTTCATTAGCTTCGATAAGATCAAAGTCTTCAATCTTCATATCTACTTTTGCCATAGCTTTCTTAGTAGCAGCAACTGGTCCAATACCCATGATAGCTGGGTCAACACCTGCTAATGCTCCAGTTACAAATGTAGCCATAGGTGTAACACCTAATTCTTTAGCTTTTTCTTCTGACATAACAACAATTGCTGCTGCACCATCATTAATACCTGATGAATTAGCTGCTGTAACAATACCATCCTTCTTAAATGCTGGACGTAATTTAGCTATACTGTCAGCTGTAGTTCCTGGACGAGGACCCTCGTCTGTATCAACTATAACTGTTTCCTTCTTTTTCTTAACTTCTACAGGAACGATCTCTTCCTTGAACTTACCAGCCTTCATAGCTGCTTCACATTTCTGTTGGCTATCTGCTGCAAATGCATCTAATTCTTCACGAGTTATACCATATTTCTCGCACACATTTTCAGCTGTAATACCCATATGGATATTATTAAAGGCATCAGTTAATGCATCATGAATCATATGATCAACCATCGTTTGGTTCATCATCTTTACACCTTGTCTAACCGTTGCTGGTACTAAATATGGTGCACCACTCATTGACTCAACACCACCAGCAACGACTAAGTTTGCAAAACCTGCTTTAATTTTTACATAACCATCCATTACTGTTTTAAGTC
>CAZOUU010000068.1:3813-8039 GCA_964583045.1 uncultured Lachnospiraceae bacterium
CCCATATGATAATCGTTAAATGCATCCCATAATGCATCATTTACCATAGTATCAACCATAGTATTGTTACCCATTCTATAACCAAAACGAGCTTGTTTTAACACATAAGGAGCCATAGACATATTCTCCATACCACCTGCTACTACTATATCAGCATCTCCAGCTTGAATCATCTGAGCTGCCATATTAACGCAGTTAAGACCTGAACCACATACAACATTAATTGTTACTGCTGGAACTTCTATAGGAAGTCCTGCTTTTATAGATGCCTGACGTGCTACATTTTGACCTAAACCAGCCTGAATAACACAACCCATATATACTTGATCTACATCACTAGGTTTGATACCAGCTCTGTTAATTGCTTCTTTGATAACTATAGAACCTAATTCTGGTGCTGGAACTGTACTAAGTTCACCTCCCATAACACCAATTGCTGTACGACATGCGCTTGCGATAACTACTTTCTTTGACATATTATTAATTCCTCCATTTCAAAATATATACGTTGCTCTTACTTTAGAATGTACACAACGCAATCCGCTACTATCATAGCATAATCTTATTTGTTATGCAATACACTATAACCATTGAAAACATTAAAAAATCCTAAAAAAATATGGTCTTTATTTAGTAATTATTTAGATTTTTTTGAATGTATATTTCTTATAGCTGACTTCTTTTTATTGACTTTTTTCTTGTTATTTCCTGTATTTCCAAATCTTACTTGATTGCTGTTCTTTGATTTATCATTATCATACTTCTTATAATCACTTTTTATTTTTCTAGGTCTAACCAGACAATGTTTATCAAATCCAATCAAATCCTCTCTGCCTGCTTTTCTCAAGGCCTCTATCACCAAATCATAGTTTTTAGGATTTCTATATTGAATCAAGGCTCTCTGCATAGCTTTTTCATGAGGATTAACTGGAACATATACCTTCTTCATAGTGCTAGGATCTACTCCAGTATAATACATACAAGTGGATATCGTGGATGGTGTTGGATAAAAATCCTGTACCTGTTCCGGCATATATCCTAAATCTCTTAAATATTCCGCCAGCTCAATAGCTTCTTTAAGAGTGGAGCCTGGATGAGAAGACATAAGATAAGGTACCAAAAATTGTTTTTTTCCTAGTTTTTCATTTATCCTATAGTATTTATCGACAAAGGACTGATATACTGCCTTTTCCGGCTTTCCCATCTTACTTAATACTGCATCCGATATATGTTCTGGTGCCACCTTTAATTGTCCACTTACATGATGCTCACATAATTCTCTAAAAAATGTATCATCTGCGTCTGCCATCATATAATCAAACCTGATTCCAGATCTAACAAACACCTTTTTAACATTAGGTAATTCTCTTAGTTCTCGTAATAATTCTAGATAATCCCTATGATCTACCTTTAGATTTCTACAGGGTTTAGGAAATAAACACTGTTTATTTGTGCAAGCTCCATGAGTCAATTGTTTACTACAGGCTGGGAATCTAAAGTTCGCTGTTGGTCCACCAACATCATGAATATATCCTTTGAAATCTTTATCCCATATCATAAGCTTAGCTTCTTCTACTATGGATTCATGACTTCTACTTTGAATAATTCTTCCCTGATGAAAGGTTAATGCGCAAAAGCTACAGCCTCCAAAGCAGCCTCTATTACTAATCAAACTATATTTTATCTCTTCTATAGCTGGAACTTTTCCTATAGCATCATAGCTCGGGTGATAATTTCTCATATAATTAAGTGCATAGACTCTATCCATTTCCGCCTGTGTAAGTGGCTTAGAAGGTGGATTTTGTACCACATATACATTCTCATAAGGCTCGACTAATCTCTTCCCTGAAAACGGATCTGTATTATTATACTGAATATAAAAGCTTCTTGCATAATTCAACTTGTCCTCCTTTAATTCTTCATAGGAAGGTAGTTGTTCTGCATCATATACACTATCTAGATTTTTTGTCTTATATACAGTTCCCGCGATAAATGTAATATCTTCTACTGCTATTCCACTATTCAGAGCATCCGCTATCTCAACTATAGATTTCTCGCCCATACCATAGGATATAAGATTGGCGCCTGAGTCTAACAATATAGAACGTTTTAGTTTATTAGACCAATAATCATAATGAGCAAGTCTTCTAAGACTGGCCTCTATCCCTCCTATCACTATAGGGGTTTTCTTATAAGTCTTTCTAATCAAATTACAATATACAGTAGTGGCATAATCAGGTCGTTTACCCATTATCCCCCCAGGAGTATAAGCATCATTTTGTCTTTTTTTCTTAGACACTGAATAATGATTAACCATAGAATCCATATTACCACCACTTACTAAAAATCCTAGTCGAGGTTCACCAAATGTGTCTATGCTACTATCCTCTTTCCAATCAGGCTGTGAAATGATAGCTACTTTATATCCATTAGCTTCTAAAACTCTACTTATTATAGCTGGACCAAAGGAGGGATGATCTACATATGCATCACCTATAACATATACAAAATCAGGACACTCCCAACCTCTTTTTTTCATATCTTCTATTGTAATTGGTAAATAATCTTTTATCATAATATCTCGTTTCTATTTATATTTTTCTTATACTATATCCTAAGTTGTAGCTTTCATCAACTACATATTCCAGTAACATTTCTCCTTACATTATAAAATGGACCATCGCATGCACAATAGTCCATCTTATATCTTACTCTATATGAGAGCCTAAAATCTTACCATAATTATTCTCATCCTGTTCAAAACTAACTACACCCTTACTGTTAGCGTTTGAAACAGCTGTATCTACAATGCCTAGCATTCTATCTACATTACCACTCTCTATTTCTTTAACTTTATTCTTTAATTTAGAAACAGCAGTGTTATCTACTTCATATCCACGTTGTAATATGTAATTCTTAGCTATTGTAACCACATCATCATCAGTTATATTTTCCATATGTAGTGTATAACTAAATTCTTCTGATGCTTCACTACAATTATCAAGTAATATCTTAATAGAATCCTCTTTACCTGTTAATACAGTAGTTATATCAAAGCCATCCTCCTTAACTAAATGATATATCTCATTTAATTTTTCTGGTCTTACACTTCCTGCATTCTCTATGATCAAACATCCACCATTTAATTTAGTCATAGAATCTCTAAGATTTACTTTATTAAGTGCATTAGCTTTAATCTTTGCTATAGTCTTTTTATTGCATAAGCCCATCTGATAAAAGCATCTAGCATAATCTTCTCCTACCATAGTAGTACCAAAACCATTCTTACCATATATAATCATATTTTTAGAAGCTGTTGTATTTTCAGAAATACCATTTATAATATCATATACTTCTTGTTCAATACTTGCAACAGCCATATATTTTTCAATAGTGAAAGTGCCTTTTGGTAATACATACTTATCATTATACTTAACCACAAGAGTCTTAGGTTTTACTACTGTAGCTTGTTTATTCTCTGCTAGCTTTGCTTCTATATCAGCCTTATCAACCTTTACATTAACCGCTGCTTCTGCCATCTTCTTTGCTAATGCTTCTGCTGCTTTTGCTTCTTCTAATGCCTTCTTAGCCGCCTCAGCCTTAGCTGCTGCTTCTGCTGCAATTCTTGATAATTCTTCTTGTTTATCTGCTTCTTCAGCTCTTCTTCTAGCTTCTTCCTCTGCCTTCTTCTTAGCTTCTTCCTCTGCCTTTATTCTAGCTTCTTCTAAAGCCTTTCTTCTGTCTTCTTCTAAAGCTTTTAATCTAGCCTCTTCTTTGGCCTTTTTCTCAGCCTCTTCTACTTCTCTTAATCTAGCCTCTTCTAAAGCTTTCTTATTAGCCTCTTCTTCGGCCTTCTTCTTGGCCTCTTCTAAAGCTTTTAGCTTAGCAGCTTCTTCAGCTCTTATCCTAGCCTCTTCTTCAGATTTCTTTCTAGCCTCTTCAGCTTTCTTCTTCGCTGCTTCCTCTGCTGCTTTAGCTGCCGCTAAAGCTTCCGCCGCCTCTTTTGCTAATCTATCTAATTCAGCTTGTACCTTAGCTTCTTCTTCAGCTCTTATTCTAGCTTCTTCCTCGGCCTTCTTCTTAGCTTCTTCCTTGGCCTTCTTCTTAGCTTCTTCCTCAGCCTTCTTCTTAGCTTCTTCCTCGGCCTTTAATCTAGCTTCTTCCTCTGCCTTCTTCTTAGCTTCTTCCTCTGCCTTCTTCTTAGCTTCTTCTTCTGCCTTCTTCTT
>CAZOUU010000069.1:0-1383 GCA_964583045.1 uncultured Lachnospiraceae bacterium
ATTTACAGGAACAATAATTGATCTATACTCCTGATTTAAGCTATCCAAGGATTTCTCCATCTTCTCTTCATACTGTGTTAACATATTATATCCTCCTAATATTATACATTTATTATTGTTCCTGTAAATTTACCTGTAAGTGCATTTACTATACTGTCAGTTTCATTAAGTCCAAATAGCATCATAGGCATCTTGTTCTCCATAGCTAGAACTGCAGATGCAAGATCTATAACTCCAAGCTTTTTATCTACTATATCCTTCATATCCATAGCTTCATACTTTTTAGCATTAGGATTTATATTTGGATCACTATCATATACACCGTCTATAGCTTTAGCAGATAATACTACATCCGCTTTTACTTCTATAGCCATCAGTACGGTAGCCATATCTGTAGAAAAATATGGATGACCTATGCCTCCTGCAAAAAATACTACCTTTTTATTCTCTAAATCCTTAATAGCCTCATCGCGATTAAACTGTGTAGTTATGTTGCTACATATAAAAGGGGTCATAATTGTAGTTTCTAAACCTACAGTTCTAAACATATCAGCAGCATATATGCAGTTCATTACTGTAGCTAACATACCTATCTGATCAGCCTTAACTCTATCCATATTCTCAGAAGTTCTTCCTCGCCAGAAATTACCACCACCTATAACAATGGCTACCTCCTTGCCAGAATCTACTACCTTCTTCACCTGTCTTGCAACCTCTAATACTGTAGTTTCATCAAATCCTGTCTTCTTATCACCAGCTAGGGCTTCACCGCTTAGCTTTAATAATATTCTATCCGTCTTCATAATATATAATCTCCTTATATAATCTTATGCAAAGAAACTCTTAACATCTATATCTGAATAGCTCTGCGAACAGAAGCCTTCAATAACAGCACCATTATTAATTTGAACTGAACGAGATTTTATATTACCCATAATTACTGCAGTTGAATCAACTATAACTGGTCCTTGTACATCTATATCTCCATTTACAGCACCGGCAATAACTGCTGATTTAGCCTCTACATTACCCACTATCACTGTACCTACTCCCACTTTAACACTACCCTCAGAAGTAATATCTCCTTCTACCTTAGCCGTATTAGCATATATCTCGCCTGCACATACCTTACCTGTTACACTGCCCCCTACAACTAATTTACCTTTACAAGTAATATCTCCTTCTACCTCACCGATAATATCAATACCACCATCTGTATCTAGATTACCAGTAATCTTAGTACCCTTAGTAATATATGTAGTTGCCGAATCCACCTCTGAAGCTACCTTATCATTCTTATCTTCACTTTTTTCTTCTACATCCACAATGTTTATTAAGTCTTTCTCTGCCATAGTATCTTTCTCCTTAATTTCTATAGTCTCT
>CAZOUU010000069.1:1393-4720 GCA_964583045.1 uncultured Lachnospiraceae bacterium
CTTCATCCATTTGTTCTTCTATTTGTTCCTCTATTAATTCATTAATAGGCTCATCAAATGTATTAACATATCCCTCTTCTTCAATATTATCTTCTGTAGCTTCTTCAGCCTTATCCTCGATAACTTTTTGGGCAGCTTCTTCGATATCTTCTTCAACAGGTTCTTCTAGCCCTTGATTATCTGTCATCTCTTCATCAATTATGTCATCTAGCTCTTCATCCTCTGCTATTGGCTCTTCAAATTCTTCTAACTCTTCGCTATCTGATACATCCTCTTCTTCTGGTAATTCTTCGTAATCTTCTAGCTCTTCGCCTTCAATATCTTCAAATTCTTTAAAGGTCTCCTCTATACTAGATAAATCTGGTGTAGCTTTCTCCTCTACCTCAGTAGCTATATTAAGCTGTATAGGCTCTTCTACAGTTCCGTTTTCCAAGCTCTCTAATAATGCATCTATGTCATCACCATCCTCCTTAAGTACTTCTAAGGCATCCGTTTCATCTAATGGCTCATCTTCATATTCTTCTTCATCCTGAACTGCTGCTCTTCTGGCTTCTTCTCGAGCTATAATCTCATCTATATCATCATCAGCTAATTCATCTATTAAATCCTCTGGAGCAATATCCATATCATCTTCATCTTGTTCCTGCTCTATCTTATCATCTGTATTCTCTTCAAGAGTATTTACTATATCCTCATCATCATACTCATTTACCATCTCTTCATTATCTGGCATTAACTCATTCATTGCCTGAGTAAAATCCGTCTTAAAATCTTTAAAAAAGCTCATATCATTCCTCCTGTTATATATACAATTCTCTAACCTGCTCTACATTCCAACTTGAATAAAGCTTATTCACTTGTTGCTGTAATCCTATCATACGAACCATCAAATATACATTAAGTCCAAAGGATATAATTAGTAACAATATAATTACAAATATAGCAGTCCTCTTATTATTCTTCAATTTCACTTACTCCTATATATATTAATTCTAAAATCTACATCACTTTATTATATCACAATCTTTTAGCTAGGCAAAGAGTTATAAGCCATATTTTATTTTAATTCTATATATTTTTTTAATCATTAGCTTTCCTATCAACACCAAAAAGATAAAAGTAGCCCCGGCATTTATTAGGTCAAAGGGTATTGCAGTCATATAGCTCACTAGCATAGCCTTAAGTCCTCCCCCTTCAGCTATGTAAAATATACTAGACATATCTACTATAATTCCATAGACAAAGAAGGTTATAGCTCCTCCTATAATAGCAAGTACTATATAATTAATATGTTTTCTATTATAAAATATAAGTCCTGCTACAAAGCCTGTTGCACCAAACCCTAGCATCTGAAAAGGAGTCCATATACCCTGTCCAAAGAAAAAATTTGACACCAATCCTGTTATTGTACCTATTAGAAAGCCATTTTCAGCACCATAACATACTCCAGATATGATAATTATGGCACATACAGGTTTAAATTGAGGAAGCATATAAAAGGCTACTCTGCTTGCAACTGCAATAGCAATCATTACTGATATAAGCACTAATTCTCTAGTTTTTATCTTCTTTCCTTCATACATTATAAAGGCAGCACCAATACTTAGTAATATAATCAATACACTTATCACATAGTAGTGCGTTCTATAAAATACAGCCCATAATATAGTTACAACAGGAATAACCAGACCTATAATTAATCTGCCTGCTATTCTCATTCTTTTATTTGTCGTTTCCATTCACTAATTACCTCTTCATTTGTAACTATAGCCTTGCTATCCTTCCATACATTTCTAGCCACTTTATTGGCACTGGTAGTATAGAAATCGTTATTTGCAAAAAATGTATGGCTGTCATCTACAGCTACTATATCTCCATCAAAACACATACAACATCTATCCATATATGCACCACAAAATTCTATATCATGGGATACCATAATTATAGTTTTACCCTGTTTTTTAAGAAGAGCTATTATCCTTGCAAATTCCTGCTTAAAGCTAGTGTCCATACCCTTAGTAGGTTCATCTAATACTAACACATCTGACTCTAACATCATAGCCTTTGCTATAGCCAGTCTTTGTTGTTCTCCTCCTGATAAATCATAGGGATGAATATCTAGGAAATTCTTTAATTTAAAGTCTTCCACAATAGTATTATATTTTTCCTCTTTATCAGACATCTCTAAAAGCTCATACATATCTTTTAATTCCTCTTTCACTGTATCTTTTACAAACATATTAGTTACAGCTTGAGGAACCATCACTATCTGCCTATATGTATCCCTTTTATTACTTTTTCCTAATATATAAATATGTCCACTATAGGGTTTTTCTATATTTAGTATACATTTTAAAAGGGTAGTTTTACCACTTCCATTTCCTCCAACTATAGCTAAACTTTCTCCCTTATATACAGTTAGATTAATACCCTTTAATATATCCACGCCCTTTTTAGAATATTTAAACCATACATCCTTTACTAATACTGCCACAGCTTTATTTTCAACTATACTAGTAGTGATATTAGTTTTTATAATATTTACTTCATCATCAACCTTTTTTTTATGTCTATCTATAGTAGCTTCTATACCTTTACATAGCTGCCCTATAGTTAATGGATATTGTCCTTTATCTATAACTCCACCATATATCTGCATCGGTGCCGGCATAGCAAAATACATAGGATGCCTTTGCTGGTGTAGGTACCCTGCTACCTTAGCAGGTGAATCATCAGCTATCACACTTCCTTCATCCATTACTATCACTTGATTAGTCATAGAAAACACCTGCTCTAATCTATGCTCCGTAATAATAATTGTAATTCCTAGTTCCCTATTAATCTTATGGATAGTATATAAAAATCTCTCCGCTCCTGTAGGATCTAGCTGAGAAGTAGGCTCATCTAACACCAAAATATCAGGATTCATAACCATAATACTTGCAAGATTAACTAATTGCTTTTGTCCGCCTGACAGCTTACTAATATCTTTATGTATCAAGTTCTGTATTCCAAAATAGCTAGCAGCTTCTCCTATCCTAAGTCTCATAGTGGTATTATCTATTCCCAGACTCTCTAAACCAAAGGCTAACTCATGCCATACCTTGTCTGTGACAATCTGTGTATCTGGATTTTGCATTACATATCCTATAGCTGCAGCTTGAGTTCTGCTATCTATCTCAGAGATATTTTTACCTGCTATTGTTATATTTCCTGTAGTTTTACCAGTTGGAGTAAGTACAGTTTTCATATGCCTGATTAAAGTTGTTTTTCCACTACCACTTTGTCCTATAACCACCACAAAACTGCCTTTTGCAATATCTATAT
>CAZOUU010000069.1:4730-7769 GCA_964583045.1 uncultured Lachnospiraceae bacterium
GCACCTGGATCGCCTGCTGTTATAAACGCTATAAAAGCTTTTTTATTCCCATTAGGATATGTAAAGCTTAAATTCTCTGTTTTAATATATGCCATCTTATATCTCCCATCGTATCCATTATAATAGGTATGTTACATATTAATCCATAGGCTATGTAAATGCATACACTGTATATACTTACAGTCGGGAGTTTTATAGAAGGATTATATTGTACCTTAGCTTCCCCTGCAAATATCCCCATAGCTACCATACCCATAAGAAATAACATAGTTAATAAACACAACATATCCCTAACATCAAAATTATATGTATTATATCTAGTTCTTTTTCCACTTCCATAGCCTCTAGAATTCATAGAATCTGAAGTGTCTATTGCATTTTCCATAGCCCAGGTTATCAGTATGGATAGCTCCCCTAGTCCATTTTTTATTCTGCTATATATATTTCCTTGATTAACACCCTTACCTATGGCCTTTCTACCATCGCTAATATCCTTTAATTTTTTTCTATATAATGGTACAAATCTAAGAGCCATAGAGATAATAAGTGCAACTGTAGGAAAACCATATCCGAATACATATAGGAATTTGTCTGTTGTCATAATTGCATTATAACAGCCAAACCATAGTATAACTGTGGCAAATACTCCTCCTAGCATAGCTCCATATGCAAGAGCCTCTAGGGTTAAATAGTTGCCATTTCTAAATCTATATAGATTAGTGACTCCATAGTGATTAAACAATCCATTTATAATTATGGTTATAAAAACAATAAAGCATAAACCAATGAACAGCTTGCACATTGGTTTTATGCCTTGTAATTTAATATAATAGATTGTAGCAGAAAGGAATGATATGATTATAAATGCTGGGTGTGTTATACACATGGCACATATTAATACCATTCCAAAAAATATATAGTTTATTGTAGGATGTAGTCCATTAAAACTGCTATTCATATATTATCTGTTCTGCCTCTTATCTTTTAGATTTATAGTAATCAATATACCGCCCATAATAAGACCGATACCTCCAAATATTATAGCCAATATTCCCCATAGTGGCAAGCCCTTAGAATTAGTAATTGAGCTATCCTTATCCTCTGTAGCATCTATAGAATCCTCTGTTTTCTCGTTACCCTCTTCTATAGCTTCATTCTCTATACCATACAATGCTATCTCTTCTGCTACAACAGCCTCCGTAGCCATTGTAGTTTCATCAGAACCTGCTACACTAATACCAGTTGGCACCTTTTTCGATGTATCCTCTTTATTATCTACAGGCGTACTAAATATGTCTTCATTTGGCTTACTATTATTTTCATTAATATTTGTATTTTCTTGTTTATCATATTCCAAATTTATATTTACTACATATGAAGTCTTGGTAATCTTATCTTCAGCTATTACATGCACTATAACAGTAAGCTTCTTTGCCCCCTTCTCAAAATACACAGGATAATATCCATATTTATCATTTTTCTCTACATATTTACCTGACAGCTTACCATTATTTCCTTCTAAATATCCTGAAATAGGTTCTACGTATATATTGGCATTTTTATCAAAGCTCTTTGCCCATATTCTTGCAAAGGTAGTCTTACTTCCATTTATAGTTCCACTATACTCATATATGTTTCCATTAAATATAGGTAAAGTAGCCACTATATCTTCACCTAATACATTACTACAGCTAACAGATAACAGACTAAGGGCAGAGACAGAACGCCTCTCTCTTACATTTACCATATATACTCTAGTAGCACCTGTATCATTTGTTACCTTCAAGGTAAATGTAGCTGCACCATTATCTATAGCTATAGTCCCACCACCAATTACACTAAACCCTTCTGGTACTATAGGCTTTACATCTATAGTTTTTGTGCCCTTATCAACTAATATTTCAACATTAGCTTCTTGTGGGTTAAATATATCACTTAGTTCACCGTTTCCTCCTGTTATATCTATATCTGCTAGATATGCTGGATTTTTAGCTAGGGCCATAAGATATCCCGCATCATTTCTGTAGTACAAGGTTCCTTCCTTATCACATACTACACTGCTTAAGCAATAATTTTCCTTTGTTGGAACATATAATGCTTCTACGTTTCCTTCTATCTGACCTTCTTTGTCCTTTAATATATATACTGCTCCCGGCTTACTATTACATGTAAAATATACATAATTATAGTCTTTACCATCTGTAGCTATAAGTCCACTACTTTGAGAGTATGCTGGTGTCACAGCTGAATATATAATGTTCATAGTATTTTTATCTATTACCTTTATAGAAGTAGTTCCTCCTGTAACCTTGTTAACTCCTACGTATATCCTATTGCCTATTATGGCTGGAGTAGCTGTACAGGCTCCACCTAAATTTGTTTCTACAACTTCTCTAAAGCTTCCATCTGAATTCAGCCCAACCTTATATATATAACCACTCTTAGAAGTAAAATATACAAATCCATTATCATAAGCTATAGCAGATCTTGCATCTCCTACTATAGTTGTAATCTTATCTATTATTTCTCCTGTTCTAGAATTAACAGATACTAAACTAGAATTGGCATTAGCCGCGGTTGAACCGTTGTCACCTCCATATATGACATATTTATCTGTAGCATAAGCTCCTGCAAAATAGAAACCACCCATTTGTTTATTTTTCCAAGTACAATATTTAGTCTCATCTGTCTTATCCGGTTCTTCATCTGTTACTGATATACATACATAATGTCCATTCTTAGCTTCATTTACCCAAGTTCCAGCATATATATATCCGTTCCTATAGGTTATTGGAGTATATATCTTTTCTTCTAATGCTTCTGATATCCATACTGACTCCAATGTCTTTGCATTAAAGGCTTGTATATAATTACCTGCATCAACAAATATCATACCTACTGCATAAGTAGGGGGCTGTAATGAATATGCCGATTTTCCCGCTGTAGTCACCTCTTTTAATAACTCACCTGTAGCTTTACTATATACACGTAATTTATCACCACAAGTAACATATAGCTTTCCATCTACAATAATAGGCT
>CAZOUU010000069.1:7798-8037 GCA_964583045.1 uncultured Lachnospiraceae bacterium
ACTGCCTGAGTTAATTTCCCATTTAAGTTTAGTTTCCTCTGCACTCTTAGGAGTATCCGAATCAGTAATACCCATATTATTTCCACTATTTCTAAAATTAGACCATTCGCTATCTAGCTCTTCATAAGAAGCCTCGCTTTTATCTAATACTATATCCAATTCACTGGTTGTTCCCGCTATAAAGCTACTGCTTTTACTGGTATATCCATAGCAGCTCACCACATAATTATATTTACCTC
>CAZOUU010000070.1:0-6859 GCA_964583045.1 uncultured Lachnospiraceae bacterium
AATGTGTTGTCACTAGCGGCTTAAAAAACAATTGTTATGACACCCTAACCATATTTAACATATAAGAAGCGAAATATATTCAAATTGCAGTAAATGTACCTGTTTGTTGTCATTTTTGGTCTAATTATCTGCAAATCCGATATAAATAACATAACTTTTTTATTATAATTGTAAAATATCCTTTTTACAACAACTCTTTTAATATTTTATTTACAAGCCCAGGATCAGCCTTACCCTTCATCGCCTTCATAGTCTGTCCTACCAAGAATCCTATCGCTTTTTCCTTACCATTTCTATAATCCTCTACAGACTGTGGATTATTAGCTACTATAGCTTCTATTGTATTCCTTAGTGCACCCTCATCATTTACCGTCTTAAGCCCATTTTCCTCTACATACACCTCTGGATCTATGTCATCATCAAACATATTTTCAAATACTTCCTTGGCTACTGAAGAGTTAATGACCTTGGAATCTGTAAGTGCTATAAGCTTAGCAAGGTTCTTGCTAGAAAAGCTTATATCCTCCGCATCTATTTCCTTCTCCTTTAAAAGTCTCATAGTTTCACCCATAAGCCAGTTAGATA
This sequence comes from uncultured Lachnospiraceae bacterium, assembly GCA_964583045.1. Taxonomy (GTDB): domain Bacteria; phylum Bacillota; class Clostridia; order Lachnospirales; family Lachnospiraceae; genus JAVBSN01. Next base: position 586 of record CAZOUU010000070.1, read on the forward strand.
CTTTCTTAGGAGTTGCTCCGAAGGCAATAGTCTCTTCAAATAAATCAGCCATATGTTTTGAACTGGTGATAATGTCTATATCATATTCCGGTATATCATATTCTTCTCTATATCTTATTATCTTCTCGTCTCTAAATTCTGGCTGTCTATTTTGTATCTCTTCTAGCCATTCATCACTAATAACTATAGGAACAAGGTCTGGGTCTGGAAAATATCTATAATCCTGAGCATCCTCTTTTGAACGCATAGCATAAGAATATTCTTTAGTATCATCCCATCTTCTAGTTTCCTGTATAACTGGTTCACCAGCTTCTAATAAATCTATCTGCCTCTCAGTTTCACCAGCAATAGCTCTGGCAATGGCCTTAAATGAATTAAGGTTCTTCATCTCTGTCCTGGTTCCATACTCTGTAACTCCTAATTCTCTAATAGATAGATTTACATCTGCTCTCATAGAGCCTTCATTAAGCTTACAGTCTGATGCTCCTAGATACTGAATAATAAGTCTCAATTTCTCAAGATATGCTATAACCTCATCGGCTGAACGCATATCTGGTTCAGATACTATCTCTATTAGTGGCACACCTGAACGATTATAATCTACCAACGATGAATCTGTATAAGGATCATGTACTAGCTTACCAGCATCCTCTTCCATATGTATCTCACGAATGCCTATGGCTTTAGTCTTACCCTCTACTTCTATATCCACACGTCCATCACGACAGATAGGGTAATACAATTGGGATATCTGGTAATTTTGTGGATTATCTGGATAAAAATAGTTTTTTCTATCAAACTTACAATTTCTCGTTATATTACAATTGGTTGCAAGCCCTACAGCCACCGCTTTTTCTACAACTCCCTTATTTAAGACAGGAAGTGAGCCTGGCATACCTGTACATACGGGACAAGTATGAGTATTTGGTGCTCCGCCAAAAGCGGTACTACATCCACAGAATATCTTAGTGGCAGTAGCTAATTCTACGTGTACTTCTAATCCTATAACTGTTTCGTATGCTTTACTCATATTACATCCCCCTTTCCGTAAGCTCTGCAGGTCTTATATAATCTTTGGTTTGTTCAAATGTGTATGCGGCTCTTATTATATCCTCTTCGTTAAATACCTGTCCCAATAATTGCATTCCAACAGGCATTCCATCTTTATCATATCCACATGGGAGCGATATACCTGGAAGTCCAGCAAGGTTTACAGATACCGTATATATATCACCTAAATACATCTTAATCGGATCAGATAAGCTCTCTCCGGCCTTAAGGGCAGTAGTTGGTGCAACAGGTCCTAATATAACATCGTACTTTTCAAAGGCTTTATCAAAAGCCTGTTTTATTAAAGCTTTGGCTTTAAGGGCTTTTACATAGTAAGCATCATAATATCCAGAGCTTAGTACAAAGGAACCTAACATAATTCTTCTCTTTACCTCAGCACCAAAGCCTTCAGAACGAGTCTTTTTATACATATTATGCAATCCATCATATTCTTTAGTTCTATATCCATATTTTACACCATCAAACCTCTCTAGATTAGAACTAGCCTCTGCTGAGGCTATAATATAATATGCTGGTATGGCATATTCAACTAGGCTTAAATCAAATTCTTCTACTACAGCACCCTTTTTTCTTAATACATCTGCTGCATGAAGTATAGCTTCTTTTACATCTGCATCTATTCCTTCTCCTAGATAATCTCTAGGAATACCTATCTTCATTCCTTTTACATCATCAACAAGAGCCTTGGTAAAATCTAGGTCATCTCTATTCATAGAGGTAGAATCCTTATCATCATATGCAGATATAATCTCTAATATAGTAGCACAATCAGTTACATCCTTGGCTAAAGGTCCTATCTGGTCTAGAGATGAGCCATAGGCTATAAGTCCATAACGAGATACTCGTCCGTATGTAGGTTTTATACCCGTAACTCCACAAAATGCCGCTGGTTGTCTTATAGAACCACCTGTATCAGATCCTAATGCATAAGGAATCTCTTCTGCTGCAACTGCTGCCGCTGAACCTCCTGAAGAACCGCCTGGCACTTTTGTCATATTCCAAGGATTCTTAGTTGAACCATAAAAGGATGTCTCTGTGGTACTACCCATAGCAAATTCATCCATATTTGTTTTTCCTAATACAACTGCTCCAGCCCTTTCTAGTAATTCTACCGCTGTGGCTGTATAAGTAGGTGTAAATCCATCCAATATGTGAGAGCTACAGGTGGTAAGCATATCCTTGGTACACATATTATCCTTGATAGCTACCGGAACCCCCGCTAAAGGTCCGGTTAATGTACCATTATCTATTAGCTTTTGTACCTCATCGGCTCTTTTTATTGCACCATCCTTATATATGGTTACAAAACAATTATAATCTTTTTCTAACTTATCTATTCTATCTAAATATGTAGTTACTGCTGAAACTACACTTATCTCACCCGCTCTAATACGTTTACCCAATTCTACTGCGGTTAACTTAAATATATCCATAGACTAACATCCTTTCCTTGTATTCTCTAGTCAAACGTTTTAGGTACCTTATAGCACCCATCCTTTTCTTCTGGCGCATTAGCTAACATATTAACTCTATCATCACTATTTGTAACTACATCCTCTCTAAACACATTACTAGCAGAAAATGTATGACTCATAGTCTCTACTCCCTCAGTATCTAACTCATTTAACTTCCCAATGTACTCAAGCATATTTGCCATATCTACTTTGGCCTGTTCTTTCTCCTCACTAGATAACTCTAATTTTGCAAGTATACCTACGTAATCTATAGTATCATCTGTTATTTGCATATAAACTCTCCTCCTATTGTCTAACTCTAATGTGTACCTCTCGAAGCTGTTGTTCTGTAACCTCTGATGGTGAACCGCACATAAGATCCTGAGCATTACCATTCATCGGAAATGGTATAACCTCTCTAATACTTTCCTCATTGCAAAGAAGCATAATCATTCTATCTACGCCTGGTGCCATACCAGCATGTGGTGGTGCACCATACTGAAATGCATTATATAGGGCTCCAAATTTTTCTTTCAAGTCCTCTTCTTTATATCCTGCTATCTCAAATGCCTTAACCATTATATCTAAATTATGATTACGAACTGCCCCGGAAGATAATTCAATACCATTACATATTATATCATACTGATAAGCTAATATGTCCAGTGGGTTTTTATTCTCTAATGCATCTAATCCACCCTGTGGCATAGAGAACGGATTATGAGTAAATATAATCTTTTTACTATCCTTGTCATATTCATACATCGGGAAGTCATTTACATAGCAGAAACGATATGCATTTTTCTCAAGTAAATCTAATTTCGCACCTAATTCATTACGAAGCTGACCTGCAAAGCTAGTAGCATTATCCTCTGTATCAGCTATAAAGAATATAGTATCTCCCATCTCTAGTTTCGCTATAGCTTTAATCTCTGGCTTCATATCTTCTGGAATAAATTTATCTATAGGTCCTTTATAACTCATATCCTCCATAACCTCTAGATATCCAAGTCCACCCATACCTATAGAAGTAGCAAACTTAAGCAGTTTCTCATGAAAACCCTTAGACATATCCGTATGAACCTTAATTGCTCTTACTGTCTTACCCTGGAATGGCTTAAAAGTGCATCTTTGAAAGAAATCTGTTACATCTACAATTCTTAATGGATTTCTTAAATCCGGCTTATCTGAACCAAACGATAGCATAGCCTCTTTGTAGCTTATTATAGGAAAATGTCCTGTTGTAATTACTGAACCTTCAGGTGCAAATTTTTTAAATGTATCTGCTAATACTTCTTCACCCACTAAAAATACATCCTCTTGTGTAGCAAAGCTCATCTCAAAATCTAATTGATAGAATTCGCCTGGTGAACGATCTGCTCTAGCATCCTCATCTCTAAAGCAAGGTGCAATTTGAAAATACCTGTCAAAGCCCGAAACCATAAGTAACTGTTTATATTGTTGAGGTGCTTGTGGCAATGCATAAAATTTACCCTTAAATTTTCTAGAAGGAACTATATAATCTCTAGCACCCTCGGGTGAAGAAGCGCATAGTATAGGCGTCTGAATCTCTAAAAATCCCATATCCACCATCTTCTGTCTTAGGTAGCTAATAACCTTAGAACGAAATATCATATTATCCTTTACCTTTGTATTACGTAGATCTAAATAACGATATTTAAGACGAACATCTTCTCTTGTTTCTTTTGAGGTTACTATCTCAAACGGAAGCTGCTTATATACCCTTCCTAATATATCTACCTTATGAGCCTCTAATTCTATAGTACCTGTAGGTATCTTAGGATTGTAGGTATCCTCATCACGATGTTCTATAATACCCTCTATACTTACACAATCCTCCTTACTTAATCCATCAAGCAAAGAAGTATCTCTCATAACTATTTGCATAGTCCCATACATATCTCGTAAATCTATAAATGATACTCCACCATGATCACGGATATTTTCTATCCACCCCGCTATTCTTAGCGTATCACCTACATTGCTTTCACCTATTTTATCCATTGTTAAATCTCTGTACACATTTTTTACGTTCATACTAGTTCTCCTCTCATATAATATCTGTTTCTATAGGATTCATATCTCTACAATAAAAAATCCCGAAACAGATTTCTCTGTTCCGGGACGGATATTTATAATATAATCCGCGGTACCACCCTCGTTGACACTTGAATTTCAAGTATCCTCTCAATACACTTAACGCATGCCTACGTACCTGTCTACTACTATTTCGACAAATCAGCTCCAGAGTGTTCCTATTAGTACAGTGTCCTTCGAGTGCTCTCAGTCGGTGGCAGCTCTTCTCTGTATGTTCTTATACCATAAGTCTCTTTCTTCGCCTTTATGGTTTAGATACTAGCATATCGATTTATTAAATGCAATATTTTCAAAAAATACCTAATAATGTTAAGTTTATACTCATTATATCACAGTAATCTTAATATTCTTCTTGAATAAATTAGGCATTCAGCCTATCTATTTATCATTTCACTATTCATACGTTCTCCCGTAATAGAATAGCATACCCACTCAGCTATATTAGTAGCATGATCACCTATTCTCTCAAAATATTTAGAAATCATAAATAAATCTATAGCTTTTTCCGCATTCTTGATATGATCCTTCGACTCTACACCATTGCTTATATACTTAATAAGCTCTGTACGTACATTCAAGAACTGGCTATCTACTAAATCATCACTCTTAATAACATATTGCGCTAAGGCTAGATCATTATTAACAAATGCATTTATACTTTCTATAACCATACTTGTAACTGCTTTAGCCATCTCCTCTATATGAACTAATTTCTCTGTTTCTACTAAATCCATTACAAGTATAATCTCCGCTATATCTCTAGCCTGATCGCCTATTCTTTCCATATCAGTTATCATTTTAAGTGCCGCTGATACTTCTCTTAAATCACCCGCAACTGGTTGCTGCATAAGTAATAGCTTCAAGCAATGAGTTTCTATATCCTTTTCCTTTTGGTCTATTTTATCATCGCAAGCTATAACCTCTGTCGCCATACCTCTATCGCCCTTTAACAAACCATCTATAACCTTAGATATAGCATCCTCACATAACCAGCCCATTTCACTTAATTCCACATGTAACAACTCTAATTCTTTCAAATATATATCTCGCATATCAACCAAACCTTCCTGTAATATAGTCCTCAGTTCGTTTATCCTGTGGCATAGAGAATATCTTCTCAGTATCATTATATTCAACTATTTCGCCTAATAGGAAAAATGCTGTTTTATCTGATATTCTAGCTGCCTGCTGCATATTATGAGTAACCATTACAATTGTGTATTTATCCTTCAACTCACATGCTAAGTCCTCTATTTTTGTTGTAGAAATAGGATCAAGTGCTGAGGTAGGCTCATCCATTAATAGCACCTCTGGTTCTACAGCTATAGCTCTTGCAATACATATTCTTTGCTGTTGTCCACCAGATAGTCCTAATGCACTCTTCTTTAATCTATCCTTGGCTTCATCCCATATAGCAGCTCCTCTTAGCGAACGTTCTACAATCTCATCTAATTTAGCCTTAGATTTTATACCATGTGTTCTTGGTCCATAAGCAATATTATCATAAATGCTCATTGGAAATGGATTAGGTTTCTGAAATACCATACCCACTCTTTTTCTTAACTCATTTACATCCATTTTGTCATATATATCTTCACCATCGAGGCCTATATAACCATTTATTCTACAGC
>CAZOUU010000070.1:6869-7821 GCA_964583045.1 uncultured Lachnospiraceae bacterium
ATTTATACTTTCTATAACCATACTTGTAACTGCTTTAGCCATCTCCTCTAGATGAACTAATTTCTCTGTTTCTACTAAATCATTCATACGATTTATAGACTTTAATAGAGTGGACTTACCACAACCACTAGGACCTATAAACGCAGTGATTTTATTCTTAGGGATTTCTATATTTATATCTTTTAAGGCTTTAAAATCTCCATAATGTAAATCTACGTGTTCTATATCTATTTTTCCCATATAATTATCCTCTACTCTTTGTCATTTTCTTTGCTACCATACCCGATAATGCATTTATTATGATTACCAATACTATAAGTATTACAGATACAGCATACGCCTGATTCATATATAAACCTTCCCTAGATAAATTAAACATATGAACTGCTAATGTACTTCCGAATCCATAACACTATCTGTAAATTTAGTTACTGTTCCTGCAGTATATATAAGTGCTGCCGTCTCTCCAACTATTCTTCCTATAGCTAATATAACACCAGTAAGTATTCCTGGTATAGCTGATGGTAACACTACCTTTACTATAGTTCTTAACTTACCTGCACCTAGACCAAAGCTACCTTCTCTATACATATCAGGTACAGATTTCAATGCTTCCTCTGTAGTTCTCATAATAACTGGTAATACCATTATTGATAATGTAAGAGCTCCTGATAATTTTGAATAACCAAGCTTCATAGTTCCAACAAAAAACAACATACCGAACAATCCATATACGATAGAAGGAATTCCAGACAAGGTCTCCGTTGTCATTCTAATAATGTTCACTAATTTATTGCCCTTACCTGCATATTCTACCAAGAAAATTGCTGCCCCTACTCCTAATGGTATAGCTATTACTAATGCTATAAGAGTAATAACTATTGTATTAATTAACGATGGTAACATAGATGCATTTTCACTTGTATAGTTTATAGAAAATAATTCCATATTT
>CAZOUU010000071.1:0-7789 GCA_964583045.1 uncultured Lachnospiraceae bacterium
AATGGAGCTATTGTAATCAAGCCAGGAGAAGTTGAAGTAAAGGATGGTAAGATAAGTCTTAGTATGAAGGAATTTGATGATAGCGAGGATATAGAGACAGATACTATAGAGGACTTTGATTATGTGTGTGAAGAGGATAATGGACCTACTGCATTGGCACAGATTTTCGCAAATATTAAGTTAGACTAATTGTTGCAGCTACATAAGGTTTATATAGCTTCGCAATTACCTAAAATATTAACAGGAGATAAGACATGGAGACATTTAGAAAAATTATATCTACAGCTTTTGATATAAAGGATGATCAGGCTAGCTATGATGAGATTAGAGAGCGTATAGAGGGTGGTGCTGTAATCAGGGGAACTAATATGTTCTGTTTGATTTTGGCCATATTGATTGCTTCGGTGGGATTAAATATGAATTCTACAGCAGTTATTATAGGAGCTATGCTTATATCACCGCTTATGGGTTCTATTATGGCTATGGGCGTTGGTGTAGCAACTAATGATATGGATTTATTTAAGAAATCGGCCGCAGGTTTTATATTGCAGGTTATTATGTCTTTAGTTACCTCTATGATATATTTTAAGATATCTCCGCTAGATACAGCTGGTTCGGAGCTGTTAGCTAGAACACAACCTACCATATGGGATGTTATTATAGCTACAGCAGGAGGCTTTGCAGGAATTATAGGAACTACTAGAAAAGAGAAATCAAATGTATTACCAGGAGTGGCTATAGCTACAGCACTTATGCCACCGCTTTGTACAGCCGGTTTTGGACTAGCTAATGGGAATATATCTTATTTTTTAGGCGCGTTGTATTTGTTTTTTATTAATACATTTTTTATATGTGTGTCTACAGTTATAGTTACTAAGCTAATGCATTATCCGTCAAGAGTGTATGTAGATGATAAGACTAAGAAAAAGGTCAAGAAGAGAATCATTATTCTTACAATTATAACTATTATTCCTAGTGTGTTTTTGGCATTACAGATAGTGCAGGACAGTATGATTAATAGCAATATTAATAAGTATATAAGTGAACAATTCCAATATGATAATACACAGGTGGTACAATCCAAATTGAATGCATCAAAGGAGCAGCTAGAGGTAGCAGTAATAGGTTCTACTCTAAGTGATGAGGAGATAGAGAAATTAACTAACAGGATGGCGGATTATCATCTTAATAATATGACATTAAAGGTAACTCAGACTAAGGTGGATAAGGGAATTACCTTGGAAGAGGTACAAGATTTAGTGGATAATAAGGTGTCGGCTAGTGGTACATTAGATGCTAATGCTACTTCCGAGATAGGTGACCTGGAATCAGAGATATTATCCTTAAAGACTCAGATATTAGAATATCAGACGGATGATATAGATATAGCAAATATTAATAAAGAGCTTATAGCATTATATCCTACTATAGAGAGTATATCTGTGGGCAATATAGAATGCTGGGATCCAGCTAATGCTAAAAATGTTCAGGTTATGATGGCTATAGTGTATTCAGATAATACTATAAGCGATGAGAATATGCAGAGTATAAAGGCTTGGTTAATTGCTAAATTAAATGTAGAGGATGTATATATTATTCAAGAAAATACAGATAATAAGATAGATAAGCTTATAGCAGCAGAAAAAGAAAAGAGTGAGACACCTGCTACTGAAGAAACAACTGCTGAAGAAACACAAGGCAATTAGTTTATATAAGCAATTGGCGCATAGAGAATCATTTTAAAGGGTGAGAGCATAATAGATTATGAAAGCTATAATAGACGAATTATATACTAATCACATATTGCCTGGAGAGGCATTGACTAAATTGCTAGAGGATAACAGTCAGGATATGTATCTTGCTAGATTAGCCAGAAATACGGCAGATGATATATATGGTAAAGATATATATATAAGAGGTCTTGTTGAGTTCACCAATTATTGTAAAAATGATTGCTATTACTGTGGTATAAGAAGAAGCAATGATAAGGCAAATAGATACAGATTGAGTAAAGACCAGATTATAGATTGTGCAAATAATGGATATGATTTAGGGTTTCGTACAGTGGTATTACAAGGTGGCGAGGATGGTTTTTTTTCGTCTAAGGACATAGAATACCTTATAGCTGAGATTAAAAAACATCATCCAGATATGGCGGTTACATTGTCCGTTGGGGAAAGAGATAGGGATACTTATAGACTATGGTATGAAGCAGGAGCGGATAGATATCTGTTAAGGCATGAAACTCATAATCAGGCTCATTATAGGATGTTACATCCTAAGGGATTAAGTATTGAAAATAGAATAGAGTGCTTATACATTTTGAGGGAAATAGGCTATCAGGTAGGAGCGGGATTCATGGTAGGTTCTCCTTATCAGACCATAGACCATATAGTGGAGGATCTTTTATTTCTAAAAGAGTTTGAACCAGAAATGGTGGGCATAGGACCATTTATAGCACATAAGGATACCCCTTTTGCACATATGGAAAATGGAAGCTATAGGCTGACATTAAAGCTAATAGCTATTATTAGATTATTACTTCAGGATGTGTTATTGCCAGCTACTACAGCATTGGGAACAATTAATCCCAGAGGGAGAGAAGAGGGTATATTAGCAGGTGCTAATGTAGTTATGCCAAATCTATCTCCAGTGGATGTAAGAATCAAATATTCGTTATATGATAATAAGATATGTACAGGTGAAGAGGCAGCAGAATGTATAGCATGTTTGAAAAATAGAGTTAATTCAGTTGGATATAATATAGTTACACATAGAGGAGATCACAGAAAGAAGGTATAAGGATGTATAATGTTAAGTCACAAAATGCAGAGGATTTCATAGATGATAATGAGGTGTTGGAATCCATTTCATATGGAGAAACAGAAGGTAATAATAAGGAGCTAATAGAGAGCATATTGGAGAAGGCTAAAGAGTATAAGGGTATCTCTCATAGAGAGGCTATGGTATTGTTAGAGTGCCGCGACAAGGAGCTGCTAGAGAAGATATATGCGCTTGCAAGAGAGATTAAGCAGAAGTTTTATGGTAATCGTATAGTTATGTTTGCGCCATTATATTTATCAAATTATTGTGTGAATGGCTGCGTGTACTGCCCATATCATCTTAAGAATACTCATATAGCTAGAAAGAAGCTAACTCAAGAAGAAATTAAAAGGGAGACTATAGCCCTTCAGGATATGGGTCATAAAAGATTAGCCTTGGAGACAGGGGAGGATCCTGTAAATAATCCTATAGAATATGTACTAGAGAGTATTAAAACAATCTATGATATAAAGCATAAAAATGGCTCTATAAGAAGGGTTAACGTCAATATAGCGGCTACCACTATAGAGAATTACAAAAAGCTTAAGGATGCTGGAATAGGTACCTACATATTATTTCAGGAGACTTATAACAAGAAAAACTATGAGTTGCTTCATCCTACTGGACCGAAGCATGATTATGCATATCATACAGAGGCTATGGATAGGGCTATGGCAGCAGGCATAGATGATGTAGGCATAGGAGTATTGTTTGGACTTAATATGTATAAGTATGATTTTGTGGGATTGCTAATGCACGCCGAGCATCTAGAGGCTTATAATGGCGTAGGACCTCATACTATATCTGTGCCTAGGGTAAGACCGGCAGATGATATAGATGCAGATGATTTTGAAAATGCAGTATCGGATGAATTGTTTGAAAAGATAGTTGCAGTTATAAGGATAGCAGTACCTTATACAGGTATGATTATATCTACCAGAGAATCGGTAGAGACTAGAAAGAGAGTACTAGAATTAGGTATATCTCAGATTAGTGGTGGTTCTAGAACTAGTGTGGGTGGATATGTAGAAAAGGAAGCACCAGAAGATAATTCTGCGCAATTTGATGTGAATGATACTAGAACCCTAGACGAGGTAGTGAATTGGTTGCTAGAATTAGGATATATACCTAGCTTTTGTACAGCTTGCTATCGAGAAGGAAGAACTGGAGATAGATTTATGAAGCTTGTAAAAAGCGGACAAATAGCAAATTGTTGTCAGCCTAATGCTCTTATGACATTGAAGGAATATCTAGAGGATTATGCAAGTGAGAATACTAAGCTTAAGGGAGAGAAGCTTATTAAAGCAGAGCTAGAGCATATCCCTAATGTAGTTGTTAAAGAGAAGGCTGAGCGTTATATAGAGGAGCTTATAACGGGACAGAGAGATTTTAGATTCTAAGGAGGAGTATTATGGCGTTAAACGAGACACCTAGATCCAACCAACTTCATATAGGTATATTTGGCAGAAGAAATAGTGGTAAATCCTCATTAATTAATGCTATTACAAATCAGGAGATATCGGTAGTCTCTGACGTGTTAGGAACTACCACAGATCCTGTATATAAAAGTATGGAGATATATGGAATAGGTCCCTGTGTCTTTATAGATACAGCGGGTATAGATGATGAAGGGGATTTAGGACTACTTCGTGTGGAGAAGACTAAGAATGCTATAGATAAGACGGATATAGCTATAGTCATATGCGTTAGTGATGATATATCTGAAGAAAAATTATGGATAGATATATTAAAGATTAAAAAAACCCCTTACATAGTTGTTATAAACAAAGCAGACCTACTAGGAAATGTAACTATGATAGAAGAAGAGGTTAAAAATTCTCTTGGAGTTACACCAGTAGTGGTTAGTGCTAAGAACCAGACAGGTATAGATGATGTAATAAACAGTATTATAGAAAATATGCCTGAAGATTTTGAAAAACCAAGTATATTAGGAAACCTAGTGGAAGAAGGGGACTTGGTATTACTTGTGATGCCACAGGATATACAAGCACCAAAGGGTAGATTAATTCTTCCACAAGTGCAGGTTATTAGAGATCTTTTAGATAAAAAATGTATTATTACTTCGGTTACAACAGATAAGATAGATCAAGCGCTGAATAATATGAAGAATCATCCTAAACTTATAATTACAGATTCTCAAGTGTTTGATATAGCTTATGCTAAGAAACCTGTGGATAGTATGTTAACTTCATTTTCAGTGTTGTTTGCCACTTATAAGGGAGATATAGATTACTATATAGAGGGTGCTTTAGCAATTAATAAATTAACTAAGAATTCTAGGGTTCTTATAGCAGAGGCTTGTACTCATGCGCCTTTAGAGGAAGATATAGGACGAGTTAAAATACCTAGGATGTTAAGAAATATAGTAGGTGAACAATTACAAGTAGATGTAGTTAGTGGAGCAAATTTTCCTAAAGATTTAACTGCTTATGATTTAGTTATACAATGTGGTGGATGTATGTTTAATAGAAAGTATGTAATGAGTAGAATAGACTTGGCAAAGAGCCAAAAAGTGGCTATGACTAATTATGGAATAGCCATAGCCCAAATGAAAAACATATTAGATAAAATATCAATCCTTTAATTTGAATTTGCTAGTAGATGTAGTTCCACTAGAAGAATCTATCGTACTTGTAGAAGAAGTGTTATCCGAGATATTTTCACTGTATGTAGGTCTTTCTGGTGGTGCTTCAAATACTATATCATCATCTAGTCCAGCGTTAGGGTTTATAACTACCACAGGTGCTTGCTCTGGCTCTTTGCTGCCTAGTGCAAGGAATAGATATACACATACAATAATGAATACAAAGAATCTAATTAGGTTTATTGGAACGGCAGTAGGTATAAATTGCTCAACTAATCTAATAATTAGAACCCAGAAACCGCTGATGAATAAAGACATCTTGTAATTCTCACCAAAGGAATGTGAGTTGCAAGTAACAGCACCTATAATCATACCTGCAAGAGCATATATAACTCCTGTTATGAGAAAAACTATTAAGTATATGATTATTAAAAATGGTGCACAGAATTTAAATATAGTTGTTAGAAAATCTGCTATGACTTCTATTACATTATCGTTATTTATGGTGTATACACCGAACATATTACCCATATCTGATAATTTTAAATCTGTAATAGCTCCGCCTTGGTATTTTATAATATTTGTCTTAGTAATCATTATTACTTGGGTGTTTTCGTTATATCTTGCATAAGTAAAGAAAGTGCTTGCGTCTTTTGCAGAAAGGTATTCTATGCTGGTATCTATGTACAAACCTACTCCGTTTTGCGAAATGCTTACAGGCTTTTCTAAATCTAATACACCATTTACATAACTAAAGGTAGGTAATGAATCTACCCATTGCTTAAAGACATCATTTGATTTAAATGATATTATAAAGATTGTAAAAAATAAAGAAATACTAAGAATAGATATAATTAATGCATACAATAATGTTTTAAAAAATCCTTGCTTTCTTAGTTGAAAAAAATGTGATGGCTTTACAAAACCTGAAAAAGCCAATCCAAACTGTTTAAAAAATCCTACGTTATTAATCATAAATAAGCCCCCTTAAAATTTTAATATACATTGCGCATTGTAACACATGGCTAACAATATAATCAACACTTAATTTTTTTGTTAAAAGATTTTGAATGCTTATTATGATTTACAAGTTTATATTCCTGGGATATAATATAAAACTAGTTATTAATTACAAGAAACAGATTATTTATTAATCATAATAGTAAATGTACAGGAGGCATGTTTATGTATAAGGATGTAGCACAATTAGTACTATATAGAGATTTAGGAGATAACAGCATACTACATAGCCTAAGCGCAATCTTTGAGGACTACGATTTAGACAAATGCAGCGAAGCTAAACTAGTAACAAGAATATATGGGGAGATGAAACGATTATTAGATTTGTCTACACAATATGGGTTTGATAAAAATTTGTGGCATAACTATCTTACATTTATACTAATAACTAATGAGAACTCATTTAGTATGACCTGTGAAAAGGTAGGAGCTAATGATGGTTCGGTAAATGTATTTGCAAAGAATGACTTTAAGATATTTAAGAAGCTGTTTGACTATGATTTTTCTCAGATAGAAAAGGCTTTAGACATAGATTGCTTTAGCGTTGTATCTAACTATAAGGCAATAGTTAAAAAAGAGAGAATGTACAATAAAAATGTGAGCGAAAAGGTTCAGAATCTAAGTAATGATATAGAGCTTGCTAAAGATGAGAATGATATATTTGACTTGGTAACAGATTTCTATAACAGATATGGTGTAGGTATGTTTGGCCTTAATAAGGCATTTAGAATTAGCAGAGATTATGAGGATAAGCTATGCTTTGACCCTATCAATAATACAGATAGAGTAATGCTTAGTGATTTGGTTGGATATGAGTTGCAAAAGCAAAAACTGATAGATAATACAGAGGCTTTTGTAGAAGGCAGGAAGGCAAATAATGCGTTGTTGTTTGGTGATAGTGGAACAGGTAAATCTACAAGTATTAAGGCCATTATTAATGAATATTATGATCAAGGCTTAAGAATGATAGAGATATACAAACATCAGTTTAAGGACCTATCTGCTATTATAGCTCATATTAAGAATAGAAATTATAGATTCATTATATATATGGATGACCTATCATTTGAAGAATTTGAGATAGAATACAAATTCTTAAAAGCAGTTATTGAGGGAGGAGTGGAGACAAAACCAGACAATGTACTTATATATGCCACTTCTAACAGAAGACATCTTATAAAAGAGACTTGGAATGATAGAAATGATATGGAGCATGGAGAAGGTGGAGAACTACATAAGTCAGACACTATGCAGGAAAAATTATCTTTGGTAAATAGATTTGGAGTAACTATTAATTATTCTAGACCATCTCAAAAGGAATACTTTAATATCGTTATCGAG
>CAZOUU010000072.1:0-3985 GCA_964583045.1 uncultured Lachnospiraceae bacterium
AGTACAAACATCATCATACCATTAAGATCACCTACAATATGACTTAATACCGCCACAACTATACTATCTGCTCCGCCAAATATCTCGGTTAAATCACTAAACTCTAATACTCTAACTTTAGGTACTGCCATAGTTAAACTAGAATTAAGAAGAACTGAGAGTGAGGTTACTGCACATCCGCCTCCTATATTTCCTAATTCCGTTAAGAAATCTCGTTGCATACTATCTAGTTCAATTACATTACCATTAGCCATATTAACACCTACTCATTCTCTATGTCGTTGATTATTCCGCCTATGTTTAATAATGATATAAGGGTATGGTTATGTTTTCCTACCCCCGTTAAATAATTGTTGCCATCTCCATCAAAGCTGGTTTTTTCTATGCAGTCCTCTGTAAGAGTTACTACCTCTTTTACTTCATCTACTAATATACCTAATTTAGCATTCTGTTCTGTCTTAATTATAAGTATTCTAGTAGCATTGCCTATCTCTACTGGTTCTAAATCAAATTTTAATCTCATACTCATAACTGGTATAATCTCACCACGAAGATTAATAACCCCTAGGAAATAAGGCTGTGTCTTAGGTACTCTAGTAATCTTCTGCATACGAACTATATTGTCTATGTAATTAATATTTATACCATATTGCTCATCATCTAATTTGATAACGATATACTGTTTAATATCATCTACTTGGTTTTCTTCCATAATGTCACCCCTTTACTATACTAATGAGTTGGAATCTATAATAAGTGCAACTTCTCCATCACCTAATATAGATGCTCCACTAATCATACGATTTATCTTTATGTATTTTCCAAGAGGTTTAATAACTATCTCTTGCTGACCCAATAAATTATCTATAACTAATCCAGCCTGTCTATCACCCTTCTTAACTATAACAACTATTAAATTCTCCACTTCTTCATCGTTAGGCTCAGAGTCTAATAATTCATCTAATCTAACAAGAGGTATAATAGTTCCTCTAAGATTCATAACCTCTTTTTGTTGAACATATTTAATATCTGCTACTGGTACCTCTTCTACAGTAACTATAGAGTTAAGTGGTATAGCATATTTCTCATCTCTAACCTCTACCATCAATGCCTGTATGATTGCAAGAGTAAGTGGTAATCTAACTGTAAAGATAGTTCCTTCTCCTAGCTTGGTAGATACCTCTACGTCTCCGCCAAGGCCTTCTATCTTGTTCTTAACAACATCTAGGCCTACACCCCTGCCAGATACATCTGATATCTTCTCTGAAGTAGAAAATGCTGGTTGGAATAACAAATCTATAACTTCTTTGTCTGACATATATTCAGCCTGCTCTTCTGATATAGTGCCTTTTCTTATAGCTGAGGCTTTTACTTTTTCTACATCTATACCATAACCATCATCTATAATCTCTATAGTAACATTATTACCATCCTGATATGCATTAAACTGTATAGAACCAACCTGCGGCTTACCTTCTTTAAGTCTCTCTACTGTAGGTTCTAATCCATGGTCAGCTGCATTTCTAAGCATATGCATAAGAGGATCACCTATCTCATCTATAACAGTTCTATCAAGCTCTGTATCTTCACCTGTCATTACTAATTCCATCTCTTTATTAAGCTTCTTAGATATATCTCTAATCATACGAGGAAATCTATTAACAACACTTTCAATAGGAACCATTCTAACCTTCATAACTGACTCATGCAAATTAGTTGTTATTCTCTCCAAATACTCAATTTGGTCATTAAAGTTCTGGCTATTTGATCTAGTTTCATCATCTGTAGATGAAGTAACAGAAACCAATCCATTTTTAGCTATAATCAACTCACTTACAAGATTCATAAGATCATCAAGTTTCTCTATATCTACTCTAACTGATCTGTTTACAACTGGTTTACCTGTCTTTGCGTTAGCTACAGGTTTTGCAGCAGCCTTTGTATCTTTCTTCTCAGCCTTCTTCTCTTCTTCTGTAGGTTTTTCTTCTTTAACCTGTGATACCTCTTCAGCGGCAGGTTCAAATGGTTCTATAACTACTTCCTCTATCTCTGATACATAAGCAATTATCTTCTTTATATCTTCTAGGGATTTCTCAGTAATAAGAAACATACTAAAATCAAATTCAAATTTCTCATCCTCTATATCCTGTACTCCTGGCTCCGATTTAATAATCTCTGCCTTACCTTCTAATCCCTTAAATACCAAAAATGCTCTAGCAGCTTTAAGGATACAGGTCTGTTGAATATATACTGTAACGCCAAATACATTCATATTCTTATCTTTTGCTTCCTTCATAGCATTACGCTCAAAATCCACTATAGGAATAGATAGGAATTTTCGCTTATCCCCTGCTACTACCTTTTCCTCAACTGATACTGCTTTAGCTGGTGCTGACTCTGTAACCACATCTGTATTAATATCTGCTCCACCATTTAAACTGTCGTTAAGTAATTGAATAACATCTTCATTATCCTCCGTTCCTTCATCCGCAGTCTCTTGTATCTGTGCAAGATATCCTTCTATAGCATCTAAGCACTTGAAGACAATATCAATCATATCCGCATTAACCTTTAGCTTGCCATTACGAATTTCAGAGAATACATTTTCCATATCATGCGTTAATCTCTGCATACGCTTGAAGCCCATGGTGCCTGCCATACCTTTTAGTGAATGAGCAGCTCTAAATATCTCATTAATAGTATCTATATTCTCTGGCTCAGCCTCCAATACTAATACTTGCTCATTTAATGTCTGTATATGTTCTTTTGTTTCATCAATAAATATATCCAAATATTGACTTAAATCCATATCACTTCACCCCTACTCTTTTTATAATAGCTTCTGATATATCAGAAAGCTTATGTACTTCGTCTACTAACCCCGTCTCTGCTATACTTCTAGGCATACCATATACTGTAGAAGTAGTGGCATCCTGAGCAATAACGTATATGTTCTTAGATGAATTAAGTTTCTTTATTCCTTCTGTACCATCTGAACCCATACCTGTAAGTACAACGCAGATAATCTCTTCATAATTAGACTGAACTAAGCTATTATACGTGTAATTAGCATAAGGTCTAAGTCCTATTACTGGTTCGTCTTCATTAAGAACTATATGATGTCTTCCACCTTGATAAGAAACCAACATATGTTTACCGCCTGGTGCAATATACACTGTACCATTTTTTACACATTCTCCTGCTTCAGCCTCTTTAACATGAACCTTACTTAATTCATTTAATCTTACTGCTAGGGATTTGGTAAATTCCTTTGGCATATGCTGTACAATCAAAATCGGCGAATTAATCTCTGCTGGCAAATAAGGTATAATACTTTGTAATGCCTTCGGACCACCTGTGGAGCATGCCAAGGAAATTACCTTGCCTTCACCACCAGTTTTCCTGGTTCTAGAGGCTAATGGTTTAGCCTTAGGTATTACTATACCTTTCTTATATCTTTCTTCTAATACATCTAGTAATGTAAAAATATGTGTTCTAAACTTATCTTTATTACTAAGTATATTATTAGGCTTCTTAATAAAATCTATAGCCCCTAATTCCAAGGCTCTTAAGGTATCCTCTCCATCTTCAGTAGATATACTACTAAACACAAATATATCCTTACTTATATGCTTTTTATTAAGTGCCTCTAGAAATTCAATACCATTCATCTGTGGCATATGAATGTCTAAGAAAATAATATCTATATCTGTTTTTTCTTCTATTGCCCTAAGACCCTCTATACCATTTAATGCAGTGTAAGCCACCTCATATTTCTCGCTTACATTAATTATATCAGACAGCACCCTTCTCATAAGTGTAGAGTCATCTATTATAAGTATTTTTTTCATATATACATCCTAACTACAAAGAACTGACTAATTCTTTGTATTTGATAATTTTCTTCTTTCTTCTTCAAATATGCATTTTATGAGTCTCTCTCTAGCTATATCCTCTAAATCAGTGAATTCAAGCCTAAGATCCG
>CAZOUU010000072.1:3995-7746 GCA_964583045.1 uncultured Lachnospiraceae bacterium
TTTATTCTCATATTCAACACTTCTTCTTAGTATTCCGTAGAAGGTAAACACATCTCCGCTTACATCATGTGGAAACGAAAATCTAACTTGAAGCTTAGAGTTTTTTTCTTCTTTAATCTTTGATAATATTCTCATACCACCACCACTAAGATCAATGATAGTTCCTGGTGTCCAGATAGGAATTATCATTTCATCTTCTACTATTGCATCTATCTCTTCTTGTGTGACTACTCTGTACTCTACATTTATTCTACAGCTCATTCTATAATATTCTCTTCGTTGTACCTTTTTAAAGCCACTTATTATGGCTACTTCCATTATAAATAGCTGTCCACGTTTGTATCTATTTACAACTAATACATTACATTGCATTAACCCCTTACTAGTGTAAAAACAAGCCTTATATTTGTCACCTACTATTAAAGGTATAACTCTACCCTCATATATAGGCATAGTAATTTCCAACCCCTGCTCTCCTATATAATCTAGCACCTTACTGCCATAGGTCTTAGCTTTAGCCTGGTCTTTATCTATATTTAAGCTTTCTTCAATTTTAGTTAAATCAATTTTGTCCCCGATAGAAACTGTCTTAACCATAATAATCTCCTATTTTCGCCTCTTTGTCTTTATAAAATCTAAAAATACCTTTGCTATTCCATTTTGTTTTTCAATACTTGATGAATGATTATTTAATAATTCATTTGATATATTAATCATACCCTTTGCTGTTGGTGAATTAGGATATGATAATGTAATAGGTACCTGCTCAACCACTGCCTTTGAGGCTTCATTTCCCTGAGGTATATAGCCTAAATAATCCAATTTAACATTTAAAAACTTTGATACAACTATGCTGAGTTTATCAAATATCTCTAGTCCTTCATTCGCATTTACAACTCTATTAGATACTACCTTTATAGACTTTTCTTCTGATATAAACTCTTTCTTTCTGTTTACGGCTTTTAAAAGAGAATATGCATCTGTTATGGAGGTAGGCTCTGGTGTAACTACTACTATAACCTCTGGGCTGCTTATTACAAATTCTAATACAGAATCCGCTATTCCTGCGCCAGTATCTATAATAACTACATCATACATATTATCTAATTTAGCAAGCTTAGATATAAGCAGCTTTATATTCTGTTTATCAAGATTAACTAAATCCCGAACTCCTGAGCCACCTGATACAAATCCGATTCCATTAGGACCTTCTGTTATAATATCTTCCACATTCTTATTATTATATACCAGGTCTGATAATGTGTATACCGGTCTGATACCTAGCATAACCTCTACATTTGCTAGTCCAAAGTCAGCATCTATAATAATAACTTTTTTACCCTTATTAGTTAACTGAATAGCAAGATTAACAGATAAGCTAGTCTTTCCCACTCCACCTTTACCGCTGGTAATGGCTATAACTCTAGTTAGAGGTTCTTCACTATTAATGGCCTTTACCTTTTGTCTCAATTTTTCAGCTTGATCCATTATTCATCCCCTCCTAACAATTGTTTTGCTATACTTTGAGGATTGACTATTCCAAAATCTTCTGGTACACCCTGTCCCCATGCCACATAAGATAAATTAGCATGAGTATCCAATTTGACATTAAGTATATTACCATATGAATATGTCTCATCTAGCTTTGTAAATATCAGATTGTAATCCGTTATATCCGAATAAGCACTTGTGATCTTTACCAAATCATTATATTTAGTCGTAGCACTAACTACCAAATATACTTCTCTATCGTATGTAGCTATAGCGTCTAACAAAGCCTTAGCATCCTTAAATTGTTCTTCATTTTTGTGAGAACGTCCTGCAGTATCAATAAGAATCAAATCATAGTTGCTATATTTATCTATAGCACCACTTAAATCTCTTGGTTCATACACTACATCTACTGGTATTGTAAGTATATTAGCATATGTCTTTATCTGTTCTACTGCAGCGATTCTATATGTATCGGCTGTAATAATTGCAACCTTTGCCTTTTCCTCTAGCTTAAACCTGGATGCTATTTTGGCTATTGTAGTAGTCTTTCCTACGCCTGTAGGACCTATAAAGCATACTACATTTGGTTTTTTATCCTTTGATAATTTAATTGTCTTAGCTTCCCCTAGCTTTAGTATAATTTTTTGATATACATTAGCCAACAAATCATCTAACTCACCATTCTTAATTCTATCATCTATTTGATCTAATATAATTTTTGCATAATCCATAGATACTTCATTACGAACTAATTGCTCAAATATCAAATCTGTATATTTATCCTTCTTAGATACCGAAGGCTCTATATTATCTTTTTTAGCTGTAGCTTGTAATGTACTATCCTCTTTGCCAGCTATAGTTTCATTATTGCTGCTAATATTATTTGTTATATCTCTAGTAGAATTCATCTGCTCTTCTAATAACTGGGCAAGGCTATTTAATCTCTCTTCTATAGCATCATCCTTAATCTTATCCTCTGTCCTAGCTATATCCTCTGGTGCCTTGTATGGTTTTTGACTGTTATTATCTGGCACATTCTCATCTATAGCAGCAGTAACCTCAACCACCGTTTTACTAAATATCTTTCTTAAGCCCTTAGGTTTAATAGTCTTTATATTCATAACTATAGCTTCTTTACCTAAATCCTCTTTTGCTTTTAATATAGCCTCTTTATCTGTACTTCCTTGGTATTTTTTAATTATCACTTGTCGTCACCATCCCCACTGATTGTAACTCTACATTAGACTCTACCTCATTATACGATATAACCACCAGGTTCTTATAATAGTCTGCTGTAAGCTTCTTAAAATACATTCTCACTATCGGAGAAGTTATAATTATAGGCATTTTGCCTGCCTCCTCTAATTTTGCAATCTGTTCTTCTACAGATTTTAATATCTGCTTAGTCTTTGCTGGATCTAAAGTTATATAAGCTCCTTGTTCCGTCTGCTTAACGGAAGCCATAATCTCTTGTTCCACGTTTGGATCTAATGTAACTACACTAGTCATCTCTCTACCTGAGAAATATTTCTGTGAAATAGCTCGTTTAAGTCCTTGTCTAGCATACTCCGTAAGAACATCTGTGTCATGTGTCATAGCTGCATGATCTGCCAAAGTCTCAAATATAGTGACCAAATCTCTTATGGATATACCCTCTGCAAGTAAATTCTGTAATACCTTTTGTATATCTCCAACACCGAGTAGCTTAGGTACCAATTCATCCACCAAGGTATTATTTGTATCCTTAATGTTATCAATAAGGTTTTGTACATCCTGTCTAGTAAGCAATTCATCTAAGTGACTCTTTATAATCTCTGTTAAATGAGTTGCTATAATAGATGGTGGATCAACTACTGTATAGCCCATAGATTCTGCCCGCTCCCTCTGTGCCTCTGTTATCCATATGGCAGGTAGTCCAAAGGAAGGTTCAACAGTAGGAATACCCGTTATCTCTTCCTCCACATATCCTGGGTTCATAGCCATATAATGGTCAAATAGTATTTCACCCTCACTAACCTGAATGCCCTTTATCTTTATTATGTATTGATTAGGATTAAGCTGTATATTGTCTCTAAGTCTTATAATAGGAACTACTGCACCTACCTCTAAGGCAATCTGTCTCCTAATCATTACTACTCTATCTAATAAATCACCGCCTTGATTTACATCGGCCAATGGTATTATTCCATAACCAAATTCTAATTCGATAGGATCAACTTGAAGAAGTGAATTAACATTTTCGTGTCGCCTGATTTCA
>CAZOUU010000073.1:0-7729 GCA_964583045.1 uncultured Lachnospiraceae bacterium
TAGTCTCTCTTATGGTATCTGAAAACAATTGATTAAAATAGGTTCTATTATTAATGTTTGTAAGACCGTCTTTTCTGGCCATATTTTCTATGTCGTTATATATTTTTGTATTCTTTATAGCTATATTAAGCTGGGCAATAGTATTTTCATAATAATATATATTACTATCAAAATCCTTCTCGTTACTAGAACCAACTATTAATACACCATACAATTTCTTGCCGTTATATAATGGCATAATCAATATAGTTTTAATATTAATATCATTCAAAAAAGAATATTTCTCTATATCTTTATCTACATAATAAGAGGCTTTCTTTTCTTTTTTTATCTGTGCATATAGCTTAGGTAAATCATCCTTTAGTTTGTAGCTAAGACTGGTAAAGCTAGTCTTTACTACCTGACTGGCATATTTATTCATATATACATTCTTATCTATATATATGCCACAAAGACCAGGCTTCTTAACAGACATAATAGACTCTGTTAAGGTATCTATTATCTTAGGTATATCAAAGGAGGATGCAATATATCTAAGCATCTCAACTTGAGTGCTCATCTCTGAATTAGCTTGTTTTATTGCGTTATATGTGCGTTCTGTTTCTATTTTTTGTAAATTTAGCTCTTCGTTAGTAGCTTTTATTTTATCCTGATATTTAACCAACCTCTGATTAGTGCTTTTGACTTGATTCATAAGCATAACCTGCTTATGCGAATCTCTAAGCCTACCTATTGCCATATATACCTGACTATATATGATCTTATAAAAGCAAACGCAAAATGTAATTACTGGAATAAGTAAATATATCCACTCCATCTTTACACCATGTATGCTTTCATAGAAGATAAGAATAACTATTGGTATTGCTGTTATTATTAATGCAACCGTAATTCTATAGGAATCGGCAAAATCAAATGTAATAAGTATTTCATTTACAAATAACATTAATAACCCTACATAAATTATGACAGAAAACTCGCTAACACATATATTGTCTTTATTAAGCATCAATAACATATATTGAAGGAATCTAAATGTTCTAATTACATAGGCATTATTAAAATAATCAAATCGGTATAACAGTTCGTCCGCTATCCATAATAATACACTAATTCCAAACATGATATAAACTATATTATTTTTTACAACATTACTCTCTTCTATATTTACAATAATATATAGTAAAAACAAAAGATAAAGTAAACGCCTAAACATCATTCCCGATTTTTGATTTGTAATGATTGTCTTATCTTCTCCCATTGTCCCTTATTCCTTCCAATACAGCTCTATTACCGCTCCATTATGTAATGGACTAAAATGATCTGCTTTAACCCCATCTATAGTCATAATAAGTTCACTACCTCTTACTGTAGTTAAATCAAATGAATAAAAATCGAATATATCTACAAATACATAACTGGTCTTACCTGTCAACAAAACCTGTTTACTATTTATTATGACTGTAAGGGTAGCATAAGTATCTTTAGTTGTAGAATCTTCTATAATTGTATTATTTGTAATCTCGATATCTTCTAGCTTTTTCTCTTTCTCATCTGATAAAGTCATATAAGCTTCATCTTCTTCTAGTTCTGAAAAGCTAGGTGTATCTGACCATCCGATTTTAAAGTTCTCATATACCTTGGTAGATACATTTGCCAATTCATTATTAATATATACCTTACTATCTACTTCTACATCCATAAATGTAAGTAGCTGCTCTAAGGTATAGTAATTAAGAATTTCTATTACATCCATATCCTTTATCTCATAGTATTCTGATTCTAAAGCACCATTTACCATAGCAAATTTGGGACATGTTATTTCTTTACCGTTAACTAAAAAGTTAATTGTGTTACTGAACTCAGGTATATTCCCTAATAATTTACTAGCCGCCTTACCTGCAGTAGATACCTGAATATTAATTTTATCATTAGCCTCTATCTCTTGATTAAGTCCAACCGGACTACCCTCATTAATAGTTATAATAGCCGCTTCTCCCGATTGTCCTCTAATAATCTTAGTCTTTCCATTAACCTTATAAGTGATGTCATCTCCCCTTTTAGGAAAAATCATATCATTAGATAAACCATATTGAATAGCAGCATCAAATACTGTTAGTTTAGAATTATTATACAGCTTAACTCGTTCATTATTAACTGTAACAAAAATAAAATTATTTTTTTGGTCATAGAAATTAAGGCATATACCTATAGGGGTAACTAGCAAAGGATCTTTCTTTACATCTTCTACATAAATATTTACATCTCTAAGTACTTCTTCGCCTCTAAGAGCTACTCTATCATCATTAAGCTTTAAATAATGTGCTAAGGCTTCTGTAAAACCGACTATCTTACCACCGCCACCTACAACAAATACTGCGCTAACAGGCTTACCACCATTTAACTCTATAATTTTATCTGATATACTCTTAGTTATCTTTTCTACTGTTGCTTCTACCGTAGCTTCTACTTCTGCCGGAGTAATCTTATGGGATATACCCATGATATCTTTATAAGACATGGATTTTTTGTTCTGACCTATCATCTTAATCTTTTCAGCTACCTTAAACTCCACCAGATACTTTTTAACTATATCTTCTGTGATCTCATCACCAGCCATAGGAATCATACCATAACCAATTATGCTACTATCACTGGTAATACATATATCAGAAGTACCCGCTCCCACATCCACTAATGCAATATTTAATAACCTAAACTGTTCAGGAATAGCCACATTTATAGTTGCAATAGGCTCTAGTGTAAGATTAGCTACTTCAAGTCCTGCTAATTCTACAGCGGCATATAACCCATCCACCACTTCTTCTGGTAGAAATGTAGCTAATACATCTGCACCAATCTTATTAGCCTTATGTCCTTCAAGGTTCTTCATCTCATAATCATTCAAATAGTATTTTATAACTGTATAACCAACACAGTAGTATTTAATAGATTCACCAGCATTCACTTCATTATGTGCCTTTTCTACACCAATTAATTCCAGCGAATGTATGTATTCTTGATTAACTACCGTATTCTCTGCAAATTCATATTCACCTATGCCCACAGCCGTCTTTAATACTCTACCTGCCGCTGCTATACATACATCCTTTAGCTTTCTGCCATCTAGTTGTCTTTCTAGTTCAGCTTTTATATAGGATATCTCTTCTCCTACTTTTCCTATGTCATGAATCTGTCCATCTAGCATAGCTCTGGTATCATGAAACTTTACTGCCTGTGCTACTATATTGAATTTATCATTTTCTTTATATCCTATGGTTCCTACTATGCTTCTGGTTCCTATATCTAGTCCAAAAACAAGTGGTTCAGGATATTTAGTTAAATTCCCCATATTATACCTCTGCTTAATTATAATGCCTCTATAAAGGCAATTAATTATATCACAAAACCCCTATTTCTTCAATAAATTGTCTATATCTAATAATGTTTTATCTAAATCATAAGAATTATCTATAGTATATTTACAATTCATTTTATAAAAGTCATCTGTTTTTTGTGAATTAATGATAGATATGCATTTTTCTCTAGAATATCCTCTTCCACTCATTAATCGTTGAATTCGGATATACTTATTTACATATATATACCATAATTCATCACATATCTGGTCAAAACCGTTCTCTATAAGCAAGGCAGCTTCAATAAATATATAGTCTAAGACGTTCTCTTTCTTTGCTACTTTGATGGTATTCACTATATAATCTGTTACTAGAGGATGGACTATGCTGTCTATTTTTTTACGATTGGTATTGTTAGTAAAGATAAGCTTAGCCATAATCTCCTTATGAAATTCAGCATTTGTATCCAATATCTCAGAACCAAATTCTGAAACAATTGCATTGTAGGCAATCTCTCCCTTTGCCATAAGGCTATGGGCTACATTATCCGCTTTTATAACTTCACAATTATACAGTGTTTTAAGTTCATCTAATACAACACTTTTTCCAGAACCTACTCCACCAGTTACACCTATTACCTTCATATACTACCTCTTATTTGGCTTCATACCAATTTATTCCTTCATTTACATCGATAGATAGTGGAACTAATAAATCGGCAGCACCCATCATCTCTTTAGTCATAATTTCTTTTACTTCCTCTATTTCATCCATACTTGTCTCTACTAGTAATTCATCATGAATCTGTAATAGCATTCTGGATTTCATATGTCTGTCCTTCAAAGCCTTATTGACCCTAATCATAGCTATTTTGATTATGTCTGCTGCTGTACCCTGTATAGGAGAATTCATAGCAACTCTTTCTCCAAAATTTCTTTGCATAAAATTTGATGAGCTAAGCTCCGGTATAGGCCTAACTCTGCCATATAAAGTCTTAACCTGACCTTCCTCATAAGCTTCTTTTACTTTTTCATCTAAAAATGTCTTTACTCCTTTGTAGGTATCAAAATACTTATCTATATATTGAGAAGCTTCTTTTCTAGATATATTCAAATCATTACTAAGTCCAAATGCACTGATACCATATACTATTCCAAAATTAACTGCCTTGGCATTTCTACGCATATTAGAATCCACTTCAGCTATAGGCACACCAAATACTTCAGAAGCAGTTATGGCATGAATATCTTTACCTGTATTAAAGGCATCAATTAAAGTAGGATCATTAGATATATGTGCTAATACTCTAAGTTCAATCTGTGAATAATCCGCATCTACAAATATATACCCGTCTTCTGGTATAAATACTTTACGTATTAATCTACCTAGAGGCATTCTTATAGGAATATTCTGTAAATTCGGTTCTGTAGAACTAATGCGACCTGTGGCTGTAATAGTCTGGTTAAATTTACCATGAATTCTCTCGTCCTCGCCTATATAATTAGCTAGTCCATCTGCATATGTGGATTTAAGCTTAGTTAATTGCCTATATTCTAGTATATCATTTACAATTGGATGATAGTTTTTAAGCTTATCCAATATATCTGCACTAGTAGAGTATCCACTCTTGGTTTTCTTTCCGTTAGGAAATTCCATCTTTACAAACAATATTTCACCTAACTGTTTTGGAGAATTTATATTAAATTCTTCGCCTGCCATATGATGAATATTCTGCTCTAATTCACTTATTCTATCTACTAATTGATCACCGTACTCTTTTAATTTTACTCTATCTACCTTTATTCCTCTTATCTGCATATCATATAAAGTATACATAGTAGGCAATTCTATATCATAATATAATGATTTCATATCTTTTTCATCTAGCGCGTTAATTAACACCTCATAGGCCATACTACTTACATAAGCCTCATAAGCATATATCTTTACATTTACCTCCATTCCAACTGTCATAGAGGTAATCTCAGACTTACCCAACAATTCCTTTTTACTAGGTAAAAGGATATTAAGATAATCTCTTGATATGTCATCATAGGTATAAGAATCCTTCATAGGATTAAGCAAATACGCTGCAAGTCCTATATCAAACACATTATGTTTTTCTTCGCATATACTCATATAGGGTAAATATTGTTTTACATCCATCATTGATAGTATAGCATCACTACTTACAAGCTTGTCAATATAACTACAAAGATAATCCGTAGTCAAGAAGCCTCCTGATATAATTACTCTAGTTATATTTTTACAGGATAAACCGATGGCTAATATCTCTCCTTCTACAAGGGTTAAAGATATACCCACTAGCTTTTCCTTACACATACTGTTTACATATAGTTCTGCCTCTGAAAAATCTGATATGATATCATAGTCTAGAGATATCTCTTTATCTATGTTATCAAATTTTTTAAGAATACTCTTTAGCTCTAGCAGTTTAAACATCTCATAAGACTTTTCGTTAAACATATCTGACATATCCATAGCATCTACTGTTATATCCAGCTCGCAGTCTAACTTTATAGTTGCTAACTGTTTGCTAAATATAGCCTGATCATAATAGGTTTGAAGATTCTCTCTGGCTTTATTAGGCTTTATATCCTCTATGTGTGCATATGCATTTTCTATACTCTTATATTCTGTAATTATCTTAGTTGCTGTCTTTTCGCCTATACCCGGTACCCCTGGTATATTATCAGCAGTATCCCCCATTAACCCTTTTAAATCAATGAATTCTATAGGTGTAACCTGATATTTATCAAATACATCTTTAGCCAAGTAATCCTCCACAACCGTTCCGCCGGTCTTAGTTTTAGGGATTCTAACCATAATGTTATCTGTAGCAAGTTGCAATAAATCTCTATCTCCCGATATAACTGCTACTCTATAGCCCTTGGCTTCGCCTTCCTTAGCTAATGTACCTATAATGTCATCAGCTTCATATCCACCTTTTTCAACTACATTTACACCCATAGTCTGTAATACTTCCTTCATAAGTGGAACTTGTTCACGAAGTTCATCTGGCATAGCTTTTCTTGTGCCTTTATATTCTTTATACATAAGATGTCTAAATGTAGGCTGATGCACATCAAAAGCGACACATAGACCTGTAGGCTGTTCCTCTTCTATAACCTTAAACATAATATTTAGGAAACCTAATACCGCATTAGTATGTTGTCCCTTAGAATTAGTCATATCCGGCAATCCGTAAAACGCTCTATTTAATATACTGTGACCATCAATTAGTAAAATTTTTTTCATTCTTCACCTCATTATTATAATCCATACTTATTTTGTAATTTCTTATCTTGCTATAAAATAACAAACCTTTATCCTCTTTTTCGGTATTACTATTGGATTGCAATATCTTATCTTCATCTATTATAAATAAATCATCACCAAAGTATTCCTGATACATGTATACCGGCTGAGCGGACTTAATAAGCTCTTGTTCTGTGGTATATAAAAACTTAATATAATTGCTATAGGCTATAATGCCAACACCTATAATCACTATTACAATGCCTAGTAATGTAGATATTTTTACCTTTTTTGTATTAACAATCATATTATATTCATGATTAAGTTTATTATCTAAATCCCCTTTAAAATCAGTAGATAATGTCTCTTCGTTGTCTAATTGTTTCATTCCAACTAATAAGGTATAATATATCTCTAATTCTTCAGCACAATTTTCACAATGTCTTATATGTCTTACAAATTCTACTGTTTCTTCATCATTTAATTTATCATCTATAAAAGCTACAATCTTTGTTTGAGCCTCTAAGCAATTCAAAAAACCACCACCCTTGGTAACTAAAGTCACTATCTTTAAATCAAATTACGCTCTTATAATAATACAACATTTACCTAATATAGTCACTACAATTTTAATAGTTTTATTCAATAAATAATTGACAAGAATAATTATCTAGTATATACTAATTTTTGCTGATTGATTATTTAGCTACGCGGATGTGGCGGAATGGCAGACGCACCAGACTCAAAATCTGGCGGTGGCAACATCGTGTGGGTTCAAGTCCCACTATCCGCACTTGTCAAAAAACCTTATTTCACAAGGCTTTTTGGCTTATTTTTTTATGATTTTATATACTGAAATTGCTTTTTAATTTTTTCAATCTTATTAATTGTAAACTTAATTCTATTAATATAAAATAATCTACTATAACCTTTTTAATTCTATATGTTGATCAAACCTTATCCATAGTATTTTTATGCAACTGTTCTGATCTAGCATAAAGGTTTACAAAATCTCCTTCCTCTCCTGCTTCCTCAATCGCTAAATAATACGATTTTACGTGTAAATATGCCGCCTCTATTATTTGAATAAT
>CAZOUU010000074.1:0-7726 GCA_964583045.1 uncultured Lachnospiraceae bacterium
CTATCTACCATCCACTTGACAATGCGGTCATCAAAATCATCTCCTCCAAGGCGGTTATTACCACTGGTGGCTTTTACTTCAAAAACACCCTCACCTAGTTCCAAAATAGAGACGTCAAAAGTTCCACCACCAAAGTCAAAGACCAAAATGGTATGAGCATTTTCTTTATCAAGACCATAGGCTAAAGCCGCCGCCGTAGGCTCGTTAATAATTCTATCCACCTTTAAGCCTGCCAATTCTCCGGCTTTTTTTGTAGCCTTTCTCTGTACATCATTAAAATAAGCTGGCACACTAATAATTGCTTCTTCTATCTCTTCTCCTAGGTATGCCTCTGCATCTTCCTTTAGCGACTTTAATACAAGTGAAGATAATTCTTCTGAACGAAGCTTTCTCTTTCCCAGTTTGTATTCCATATCTGTACCCATAGTTCTCTTAAATACCTCTGCTGTCTCTAATGGGTGCTTTGCTCGTCTCTCTTTTGCTGTTTCTCCTATATAAGTATTCCCCTCTTCATCTATACTTACTATAGAAGGTGTAAGATTCTTACCTAATCTATTTGGAATTATCTTAGCTCCATCTTCTGCAAAATAGGCAACTAGACTGTTGGTTGTACCTAAATCTATTCCTATTATCATATTAATTGTTCCTCCTACTTGTTCATCTTTTTCTTCAATCTTTCCACTGCTTTTCTATATTGTGGGTCAGCCTTATTTATATCTGCTGCTGCTTCGTAATATTTCATAGCTGTATTATAATCCTTCATATGCTCAAAATATTGACCTATTCTATATTTGGATTCATAACAGGCAGAATAATCACAGCTATTACATAGTCTTCTACTGTCTGCTTCTATCGCTATAGCATATCCTTTTTCATAATCTCCCAATTCAAAATATAGTCCACTTAGTATATATAGTCTTATATTATAATAAGCTCTATCTCTTTTTTCTATATCTCTATCTAACTGTTGGAAACCTATTTTTATAGTTTCTTTAGCTTTATCTACTTCCTGTAGTCTATTATAAGCTTGTGCTGTATATAGGTATTTATATATGCTATCACTTACACCATTTAGGGTTTTTATTGCCTGTTTATATTTACCTTGGCGAAGATATAAATAACCCAATTCCGTACTGGCTTTACCATATTTTTTTTCTATAGCCTTCTTATAAAATCTCTCTGCCTTTTTATAATCTCCTATCTCTTCATAGCATTCTGCTACATAGTAAAAATATTCTCCAGTGCCAGCATTTGATATACTAAGTATATCTCCACTATTTTCAGCGCGTTCCTTTTTATTTTCTAGTTTATCCCACTGTAAATAGAGTTCTATAGCTTCTTTTTGTCTTCCGGCATAACGAAGAGTCTGTGCCTTTTCACGTATATCATATGTTCTTTTAAATCTATTATATACTTCATCATGATATTTTAATGCTTCATCATACCTTCCTTGTCTGTTAAGTGTGGTAATCATATTTCTATATATAATAGGTGTTGGCTCATTATCTATTCTAGCCATTCCTTCTAGATAATTCTTCTCTGCTTCTTCTAGATTATTCTCATATTGATAGGTTACTCCTATATCATTATATGGATGTGGATTATCTGGAGCACATTCTGAGCCTTTCCTATAATCCTCTCTAGCCTCTTCAAATCTATCTAATGCCATATATGCAAGTCCACGGTTTAGATAGTAGTATAGATTTTGCCTACGCTCTAATTGCGCAGTGTGATATGGTAATGCCTTCTCATATTCTTCCATATCATCATATATCTCTGCTATAGCACAGTTGACCGTACCGTGATATGGATTTATCTCTAATACTTTCTTATACATCTCTATAGCTTCATAAGGTTTTATTCTGTGAGAATCCATAAGTATTCTAGTCTTAACATAATAAGCTGGATCGTAATCATCCTTTTCTTTTATGGACATGTCTAGATACTCTAATGCTTTATCTATGTTCTTGCCCTCTTGCCATAGTGCTTCCACATAATATACATAGTGTAGAGAAAATGTTCTATCACCTTTCTTATCCTGATTTTTATACTTATCCACTAATTTATGATATATTTTTTTTGCTTCTTCTACATCAGCATCTGTTCTATCATCTTTAGTAAGTAAATATTGTCCATATTCCACATCTATATCATCAAAGTCTGCTCCACTGTTTCTAAGATAATCAAATACCTTTTTTGCTTCTTCATATTCATCATACATAAGGAGAACTTTTATCTTATATAGATATGCTTGTAGATAAAATGGCATAAGACTAATGCATATATTACAGTCATCAAAACATTCTCTATAATATTCTAATTCAAAGAAGGCTCTATATCTTACACTATAAGCATCGCCGCTATTAGGCTTCTTCTCTATGGCTATATCACATATGTCTATAGCCTTTTTATATTCTTTATTATCATAATATAAATTCGCCTTACCTACATAAAATGATACATCTTCCGGGTCTGTCTCTATGGCTTTATCTATTAATTCTAAAGCTTTTTTCGTATCCTTTAAGCCTATATAACAACAACCTTGTCTATATATAGTATAAGCTAATCTACTAATTTGTTTTTTACGTTTGTCAGTTCCATCATCCTCTAAAGTTCTTATATGTTTTTCCCATCTAGTAAAGAAATCTAAGGCTAATTTGTAATTCTCTTTAATAGCAAAACAATGTGCTAATATATTGTAACCTCTTATAACCTTATCTCCTGGATTGGTAACTGACTTTATAAGATTAATAGCTTCATCATATTCCTTATTTTGCATATTACACCAAGCTAGTTCTATCTTAGAATCATTGTCCTCTGGATTTTCTTTTAGCTTAGCTTCATATTCTTCAATTAACTTAAGCGTAGCATCATTATATATATTTTCAGCTTGATAATTCTGAGGATTTTCATCTAGTATATCCGCACACATATCTCTTGCTTCCTCATATTTTCCTATCTGGTATAAGCAATATGCCTTACTACCCATATCCTTATCATCATTAAATTCATCTAGTACTCTATTATAGTATACGAGGGCTTCTTCTTGTCTATCTAGTGCTGTATGACATACTCCTAATAGATATAATATCTCCATATTATTAGGCAGCATTTTATCTGCATTTAATAATATCTCTATAGCCTTTTCCTGTTCGCTATCTCTAATTAATAAGCAAGCCTTTTCTATATCATAATATGGATATACTATGTCGAATTCATCTATTTCTTTTATAACCTTATTTATCTCTTCTCTATCATTACCTCTCGTTAGTCTTCTTAACGATAAGAATAGATTTATGTAGGTTTCATAGTCTTTACTATCATCTATCTCAAAGCATTGAAAATCTATAACATCTGGTGATTCTATACCATATATAACCCCATAATCTATATAGTCTTTAGGAAATAACTCATATAATTCTTCTTTAGCTTCGATTATATCAAATGTATCCTCTATTAGCTGCCATACCTTTTGAGGTAATATATCATGCTCCATTAGAAATCTAAGTAATGCATCTCTGGCTTCTGTCTTTGAATCTAATGAAAAACATACCTCGTCCTCTAATACTTCTGACCATACTTCTTCATCTATTCTCTTAGAATATGTAGAATATATATCTCCTATTTTCTTAATCCATATACCTACAGGTGAGTTATCCTCTTCCTCTAATTCATCTGCATACTTTAGGGCTTCCTCATAAGCAGCACGAAGTCTCATAAATCCTTCGCTATCTTCCTCTGGATTTACAAATTCTAATTTATCCCTATAAGCTTTAATTATTATATCTTTATCCTTTGTCTTTTCTACCCCTAATACATTCCAACTATTCATATTACACCCCACATATAATTTATTTTGTTGCTAGATAATCATCTACTGCTGTCTCATATAAATTATTACCTTCTGAATCTATAACTACTATTACAGGAAAATCTTCTACCTGTAATTTTCTGATAGCTTCTGTTCCTAAGTCATCATAAGCTATAACCTCTGATTTCTTGATACATTTGGATAACAATGCTCCTGCCCCACCTACTGCGGCAAAATATACGGCAGTGTTTCTCTTTATTGCATCTATAACACTATCAGAACGTTTCCCTTTTCCTATCATTCCCTTTAATCCATTATCCAAAAGTAATGGTGCATATTTGTCCATTCGACTGGCAGTAGTTGGTCCTGCGGAACCTATAACCTGACCTTCTCTAGCAGGTGTTGGTCCTAAATAATATATAATATTATTCTCTAAATTAAAAGGTATAGCTCTACCTTCATTCATAGTATCAAACATTCTCTTATGGGCTGCATCTCTAGCTGTATATATAGTACCTGTT
The DNA here is from genome assembly GCA_964583045.1 of uncultured Lachnospiraceae bacterium. Classification (GTDB taxonomy): domain Bacteria; phylum Bacillota; class Clostridia; order Lachnospirales; family Lachnospiraceae; genus JAVBSN01. The sequence goes on from CAZOUU010000074.1 coordinate 4,333, forward strand.
ATATACACATAATCTCCAGCATGTAATTTACTAGCCTGTTCCTTATCTATTGGTGCTGTTATATTCTTATTCATTTCTCAGCCTCCTATATCTCTCGTCTTACATGTCTATTTACATGGCAACATATATTTACTGCTAATGGCATACCGGCTATATGAGTAGCATAGGTTTCTATATTTACTGCCAATGCTGTAGTCCTTCCACCTAGACCCCCGGGTCCTATACCTGATTTGTTTATATTTTCTAATATTTCTTTCTCTAATTTTTCTATATGCTCTAATGGTGAAGACTCATTTACATTTCTAGTTAATGCTGTCTTCGCTAGTATAGCTGATTTTTCAAAATCTCCTCCTATTCCAACACCTACTACCATAGGCGGACATGCATTTGGACCTGCATCCTTAACCGCCTGCAATACGGCCTCTTTAACACCTGCTTCTCCATCTGCTGGTTTAAGCATAAATACTCTGGACATATTTTCACTTCCAAAACCCTTAGGTGCTATAAGTATATCTATCTTATCTCCTGCAACTATCTCATAATGTATTATAGCTGGAGTATTGTCTCCTGTATTTACTCTAAGAAGCGGGTCACTAACTACAGATTTTCTAAGGTAACCCTTGGCATAGCCTCTTCTAACGCCTTCGTTTATAGCTTCAGTTATATTCATTCCTTCTATATGTACATCTTGACCTACTTTGAAAAATATAATTGCCATACCTGTATCCTGACATATAGGTATATTATCTGTAGCAGCTATATTCATATTATCGCATAATTGCTCTAATATCTGTTTTCCTAATGTACCATCCTCTTTGTCAGTAGCTGTTCTAACTGCGGCCTCCATATCTGGTGATAGGTGATAATTTGCTTCTATGCACATCTCTTCTATATTCTGTATAATCTGATCCGTATGTATTGTCCTCATATAATCCTCCATTTTATGTATAAAAGGATAATTCTAGGACAATGTCCTAGAATTATCCTTTTAGAACTATAGATTATTCTTCTGCATCTTCCTTAGCTGCATCTAGTAATCTATCTAAGCTGTCGTCTTCTACTTCAGTAGTCTCATCTTCTACTACCTCTATCTCTCCAACTTCCTGCTCTTCTCTTAATTGCTTCTCTAATTCACTTTCCACATTTTCAACGATACTTTCTCTTACCTTTGCTATACTAGCTACTGTAATGTCTTGTTTCTTATCCATGTTCATAAGCTTAACACCTGATGTAATTCTACCTAGAATAGATATATCTTGACACATTAATCTGATTACAACACCCTGTGTAGTTATCATCATAATCTCATTATCATCATCTATAGCCTTAACACCTATTACAGAGCCTGTCTTCTCTGTAATCTTATAACATTTAACGCCCTTACCACCTCTGTGCTGTGGTGTAAATTCATCTATATAAGTACGTTTACCCATACCATTTGCAGATACAAGTAATAATGCTTCTCCTTGGGTATCTAGCTGCATACCTATAATTTCATCTCCTGCACCTAGATTCATACCTCTAACACCCATAGATGCACGACCAGTACTTCTTACATCCGTCTCATTAAATCTAATACACATACCATTCTTAGTAACCATAAGTATGTCTTTCTTGTTATTAGTAGACTTAACCTCTATTAAATCATCACCTTCTCGAAGATTAATAGCTGTAAGACCAGTTTTTCTTATATTTCTATAATCTACCATAGGCGTCTTCTTAACCATACCATTCTTAGTAGCCATAAATAGATATCTACCCTCTTTATATTCCTTAATAGGTATGATAGCTGTTACAGTCTCTCCTGGAAGAAGCTGAATAAGATTAATTATAGCTGTACCTCTAGCTATTCTACTATTCTCTGGTATTTCATAAGCCTTCAATCTATATACTCTACCCTTATTAGTAAAGAACATTAAGAAATGATGGGTAGTAGTCATAATTAAATCTTCTATATAATCATCATCTATAGTCTGCATACCCTTTATGCCTTTACCACCACGATTCTGACTCTTGAAATTATCTACTGTCATTCTCTTTATATATCCTAATCTAGTCATAGTAATAATAGTGTTCTCATTAGGTATAAGGTCTTCCATAGTTATATCTTCATCATCAAAGCCTATAGAAGTTCTTCTATCATCTCCGAACTTATCTGCTATAGCGTTTATCTCTTCTTTGATTACTAATAATAACTTCTTCTTATCTCCTAAAATCTCTTTTAATTCAGCTATCTTAGTCATAAGATCATTATACTCAGCCTCTAGTCGGTCTCTTTCCAAACCTGTAAGAGCTCTAAGTCTCATATCAACGATAGCTTGTGCTTGTGCCTCTGACAAATCAAATTCTGTTATTAAACTATTCTTAGCTTCAGCTACATTCTTAGAACCTCTAATTATAGTTATAATTCTATCTATATTATCTAGAGCTATAAGTAAACCTTCTAATATATGAGCTCTTTCTTCTGCTTTGTTAAGCTCATATTTAGTTCTTCTCGTTACTACTTCCTCTTGATGCTTGATGTAATAAGTAATCATCTCTAGAAGATTAAGTATTCTTGGCTGATTATCAACCAATGCTAACATAATTACTCCAAATGTATCCTGTAGCTGTGTGTGTTTATATAGCTTCTTTAGAATTATATTTGCATTTGCATCCTTCTTAAGCTCTATAACTATACGCATACCTTCTCTATTTGATTCATCTCTAAGGTCAGTTATGCCTTCTATCTTCTTATTCTTTACTAATTCTGCTATCTTCTCTATAAGCTTAGCTTTATTAACCATATATGGTAATTCAGTAACTACTATTCTCTGTTTACCATTATTCATAGGCTCGATATTAGTTATAGCTCTAACCTTTACTTTTCCTCTACCTGTCCTATATGCCTCATCTATACCTCTAAGCCCAAGTATCTGAGCACCTGTAGGGAAATCTGGTCCCTTAACTATATCTAATAGCTCTTCTAAATCTGTATCTCTATCTTCTTCTACTCTGTTATCAATTATTCTAACTACAGCAGCTACTATCTCTCTAAGATTATGAGGTGGAATATTAGTAGCCATACCTACTGCTATACCTGAAGTACCATTAACTAAAAGGTTAGGATATCTACTAGGTAATACAACTGGTTCTCTCTCTGTCTCATCAAAGTTAGGTACAAAATCTACTGTATCCTTCTCTATATCCGCTAACATCTCCATAGAAATCTTAGACAATCTAGCTTCTGTATAACGCATGGCAGCGGCTCCATCACCATCTACGGAACCAAAGTTACCATGTCCATCTACTAATGGATATCTAGTAGACCATTCCTGTGCTAGTTTAACTGCTGCCTCATATATAGAACTATCACCATGTGGATGATATTTACCCATAGTATCACCAACGATAC
>CAZOUU010000075.1:0-2928 GCA_964583045.1 uncultured Lachnospiraceae bacterium
AGATACATCATGATTATCTACAAAGGATAGTAGATGCATTCCCTTGTATAGAGTCCATTCTTCAGGACCAAATTGTCTAGCTAGAGAATGACATATTTCAAACATATTCATACTGTTAAAACTAGAAAATAGTCCTTTGTAGCATTCATAGTTTGTGGCACTGTGACACATTTCATTATTAACAAAGTATTTGTAATCTCCATGAAGCAGCTCTCCCAATAAGAAGAAATCCTTCTTTAGACTGTCTGTATAGCATCTAAGTCTCTTTAAGAAATCTTTATCAAGGCAGTATGCTACATCTAGTCGTATACCGTCTATATCAAATTCCTCTATCCAACCTTTTACACATTCAAATATATGATTAATTACTTCTTCGTTTCTAAGATTAAGCTTTACTAGATCGAAATTACCTTCCCAGCCTTCGTACCATAATCCGTCGTTGTAGTTAGAATTGCCTTCAAAAGATATATGGAACCAATCTCTGTAGGCGGATGCTTCGCGATTCTTAAGTACATCCTGAAATGCCCAGAAACCTCTACCTACATGATTAAATACACCATCTAGAACCACCTTTATATCTTCCTTGTGAAGAGTATCACATATATCTTTGAAATCCTCATTAGTACCAAGTCTGGGATCTATAGTTCGATAATCTCTAGTGTTGTACCCATGAGTATCAGAATCAAATATAGGTGAAAAATATATTGCGTTTGCATTTAAGGATTTGATATGTGGAATCCAATCCTTTACCTTTAATATTCTATGATTTAGGACACCATAATTTTCAAATGGTGCACCGCAAAAACCTAAAGGGTATATCTGATAAAAAACACTTTCATTTGCCCACATAGTAAGCACCTCCTGTTATATGTATTGTTAAGTTCACATTTATTATATCATAATTATGAGGTTAAACAAAGAAAATGACAAAAACTTTGAAAATCAAAGTATTTTCTTAATAAACAATGGTAAACAAAGTAAATGAAGCTTCATACACTATATAGAGAGAATTAATTGGAGATTATATGGCAACAAAGATAGTAATAGATGCTGGACACGGTGGATATGATAATGGAGCTTCTTTTGAAGGCAGGAATGAAAAAGATGATACGTTAAGACTAGCTCTTGCGGTTGGAAATATACTATCCCAAAGAGGTTATGAAGTGGTGTACACCAGAGTGAATGATGTGTATAACAGTCCGGTAGAAAAGGCACAGATAGGAAATGCCAGTTGTGCTGATTATTTTGTATCTATACATCGAAACTCCAGTCCTTACGTAAATCAATATTCAGGTGTAGAGACATTGGTATATGATAATTCGGGCATAAAGGCAGAGATGGCCGAAAATGTAAATGCGGAGTTGGAAAAACTAGGCTTTAAAAACATAGGAGTATCGGAAAGACCAGGGCTTGCAGTGCTAAGGCGAACTGATATGCCAGCTATATTAGTAGAGGCAGGCTTTATAAATAACGTGTCTGATAATGCATTATTTGATAATCAATTTGAAAACATAGCTGTAGCTATAGCAAATGGAATAACTGAAACAGTTTCTACAAGCCAGAATAATTATAAGGTTCAGGTGGGATTATATAGAAGGTATGGAAATGCTTTGTTTCAGCTAAATGAGATAATAGAAGATGGTTTTACTGGTGAAATAGTAAATACTAGTGGATTGTATGGGGTATGGGTAGGTAATGAAAATAGTTTAGCGGAAGCTAGGCAGCTAGAGCAACGTTTACAGGCACTAGGATATGATACTTTAATAGTAAAACAGTAGCTTTATTTATAATAAAAATTTGATATAAAAAGAATGTATTTGGTATAAAGTGAGATGTTCAAGTGGTATATTGAATACAAGTTAAGAGAAGCTATCATACGGAAGAGGAGGGAATAATATGGCTAGAGATATCAAAGCTATAATTTCAAAAATGACTCTAAAAGAAAAAGCAGGGATGTGTTCAGGTGCTGATTTTTGGAGATTAAAAAGTGTAGATAGATTAGGTATCCCTAAGGTTATGGTTTCTGATGGACCTCACGGGTTAAGAAAACAGTATGATAAAAAGGAAAATGCGGGTATGAATGATGCAATTACTACAGTGTGCTTTCCAGCAGCTTGTCTTACCACATCTTCATTCGATAGAGACTTACTTAAAGAGATGGGTGATGCCTTAGGCAGAGAGTGTCAGGCTGAGAATGTATCAGTTTTACTTGGACCTGCAATTAATATTAAGAGATCACCACTTTGTGGAAGAAATTTTGAATATATGTCAGAGGATCCATATTTAGCAGGAGAGATGGCAAGCAGTTATATAGATGGAGTTCAGAGCCATCACGTAGGTACCTCCGTAAAACATTTTGCAGCAAATAATCAAGAATATAGACGTATGTCTATATCGTCAGAGGTAGATGATAGAGCCTTAAGAGAGATATATTTAGCAGCTTTTGAGACAGTAGTAAAGAAATCACAGCCCTATACTATAATGGCGTCCTATAATAGAGTAAATGGTGAATTTGCTACAGAGAATAAGAAGCTATTAACGGATATATTACGTAATGAATGGGGTTATAAAGGATATGTAGTCTCAGATTGGGGCGCAGTTAATAATAGAGTTAGAGGCCTTCAGGCAGGATTAGATTTAGAGATGCCAGGAGGAAATACAGCTAATGATAATAGAATAGTTGATGCTGTAAAGAATGGATATTTAGATGAGAAGCTATTAGATGAAACAGTAGCTAGAATATTAGAGAAAATTTATGAATATGAAGATAATAGAGAGACACAGGTTATAGATTTAGATGAGGAATATGTAAAAGCTAAGCATATAGCAGAGGAATCATTTGTATTGCTTAAGAACGATAATATATTACCTCTAACAGATGAAGATAAGGTTACATTTATCGGTGAGTTTGCAGTGAATCCTAGAATC
>CAZOUU010000075.1:2938-4063 GCA_964583045.1 uncultured Lachnospiraceae bacterium
GTTCACATATATCATCTTATAAGATATCAGCCGCATATGATTTTGTGAAGGCTTCAGAAAATGTATCTTATGCACAAGGCTATCAGGCAGATGTTATGGAGCCAGAAGATACTTTGATATCAGAGGCTGTAGAGTTGGCTAAGAATGTTGATAAGGCAGTATTATTTGTAGGTTTACCTGATGTATATGAATCTGAGAGTTATGATAGAGATCATATGAGACTTCCAGAGGGTCAGACTAAATTAATAGAAGAAGTAATAAAAGTTCAGAGTAATGTAGTTATAGTTCTACACAATGGTTCTCCGGTGGAGATGCCTTGGTTAGATGATATAAAAGGTGTATTAGAGGTATATTTAGCGGGAGATGCTACCGGAGAAGCAACGATTGATACCTTGTATGGCAAGGTTAATCCATCTGGTAAGCTGGCAGAGACATTTCCTATTAAGCTTGAAGACACACCAGCATATCTAAACTTTCCTGGTGATGGCAATACAGTAAATTATGCTGAAGGTATATTTGTAGGTTACAGATATTATGATAAGAAGCAGATGGATGTATTATTTCCATTCGGATATGGTTTGTCATATACAAGATTTAGATATGATGATATGAGATTATCAACTAAGAATATAGATGACCGTACTGTATTAGTAGTTGAAGTAGATATAACAAATGTAGGTGACAGAGCCGGTAAAGAGGTAGTTCAGCTATATGTACAGGATAGTACCAATGGTAATGTGGTAAGACCTGTAAAAGAGTTAAAAGGGTTTGAAAAGATAAGCCTAGACGTAAATGAGACTAAAACAGTTAAATTTACTATAGATAGAAGAAGCTTCGCATGGTTCTCAGTTAGAAATAACGATTGGTTCGTTAATTCAGGAGAATACAAGATTCTTGTAGGTAGTTCATCAAGAGATATTAAGCTAAAGGATACAGTTAATTATGCCTCAAATGATTATATATCCTTTACTGTAGATGACAATACGCCTATAGGAAATCTTATAGGTATACCTAAAATAGAGAGTATAGTGGATGAAATTGTAGCATTGATTCCATATTTATCACCTGAAGGTAATGAAGCAGTAGGAGCCAAGATGCAAGAGAGTATGGTAGTAAATAATCCAC
>CAZOUU010000075.1:4073-7672 GCA_964583045.1 uncultured Lachnospiraceae bacterium
AAAGAGCTTCAATACGCATGTAACTGATGATATGTTAAAGAATTTTGAAGATAGAATAAATCAGTTACTATAAAATAGCCCCCCAATTTTCATTATTTAAATAGGCCCCAGAGTGAACGAAAGTTCCTCTGGGGCCGCCTTTATGTATTCTTATATAAATGTTAAGCTTGTGGAGACCAGTTATTATATAATTCCAAATATTCTAATTCGTTCTCTTCTAAACCCAAAGCTTTGTAGCAACGAGATAATCCTAGTAGAGGATAATCTCCACCATAATGTAATATTATCTCGGCTTCGCTTTCAAAAGCAGCATTATAATACCATATGATCGCATTATTATAATTTTTCATAGCTTCATAATGCTCACCTAACATATAGCATACCTCACTGGTAGGAGCTTCTGTAGCTAGATTTTTAAGAGCGTGTTCCATAATAAGCGACAAGTCATTATTGATTAAACCTACTTTTATAAGAACTGCTTGTACATCATGTATTAATTCTTCCGGTATATCATTTTTAGATAGGTTATTAAAATAATCATAGGCATCTAAGAAATCCGCATCACTGCCAGATATAAATAATTCCTTTATATATATGCGTATAAGTCTGGTATTTAATGTCCCATCATGTCTGATGACATTAAGAAATATGGAAAAATCTCTATTAGAATGATTGGCAAGAGGTTTATGCTGTATATCTATGTCACTATCATATATGATAGGATTAAGCTGGACCTCTTCATGGACAGCATTATGCCATATAAAGCTGCGCAGCCTTTTGTATAATTTAGGTCTTAATTCTCTATCAAAATTATAGCTACTACCATTCTCTAATTGATTAGCATAATACATCTGTACTACATCAATCTCTGGAAGCAGAACCTCTTTTAGCTGCTTGAATTTAGTTATATTTTGTTCGTCTATAACCTCATCCGCATCAGCCACATAGATATAGTCCATAGTAGCTTTTGAAAATGAATAATTTCTAGCGACGGAGAAGTCATTAATCCATTGAAAATCATATACCTTATCAGTATAATGGTAAGCAATCTCCTTAGTTCTATCAGTAGAACCAGTATCTATAATGATAAGCTCATCTGATATCTGAGCCACAGACTGAAGACATCTATCTAGTATGCTCTCTTCATTCTTAACAATCATACAGGTGCTAATAGTTATAGCCATAAAACCCCTCCTTCATACGTTATATACCTAATACGGTTGATGCTATAGTAAAGTAAATCATAAGTGATATAGCATCTACAATAGTAGTTATAAAAGGACTTGCCATAACTGCTGGATCAAAGCCTATACGTTTAGCTAATATAGGGAGAGTACAGCCTACTAATTTAGCTATGGTTACAGTTGCACATAATGTAGCGCATACGATTAGGGCTATAGATAATCCTACTTGATCAAGCAACATAAGCTTTACGAAGTTGGCGGCTGCAAGGGTTAGACCGCAGCATAAGGCGACTAATAATTCTTTTCCTACTATTCTAGGAACGTCTCTATATTCTATCTCTCCTAAGGATAAACCACGGATAATGGTAACTGAAGCCTGTCCACCAGCATTTCCACCTGTATCCATAATCATAGGTATGAATGCCGTAAGAACTACATAAGTACCTAGGGCTAATTCGTAGTGCTGTATAATCTTACCTGTAAATGTAGCAGATATCATCAACAATAGAAGCCAAGGAATACGTTTTTTCCAAGTCTCTATAACACCTGTTTTCATATATGGCTTATCAGTTGGTGTGATAGCGGCCATCATCTCGATATCCTCTGTATTCTCATCCTGTAAGACATCCATGGCATCATCTACAGTGATTATACCTACTAGACGATTCTCAGTATCTACAACAGGAAGTGCTAAGAAGTCATATTTATCAAAATGTCTGGCAACCTGCTCTTTATCCTCAAAAGTAGTAACAGATATAGGATTAGAATCCATTATATCCTCGATAATCTCGCTATAATCCGAAAGTAATAGAGCCTTAACGGTAACTATTCCAATTAATTCTCGTTTTTCATTTGTAACATAACAAGTATATATAGTCTCTTTATTAATTCCTGTACGTCTTATTCGTGCAAATGCATCCTGTACAGTCATGTTTCTCTTTAAGTCTACATACTCTATAGTCATAATGCTTCCAGCACTATCTTTAGGGTAGTTAAGAACTTCGTTTATCTTTTTACGTTTTTCTGGAGGTGTTTGGCGCAAAATACGACTAACTACATTAGCCGGCATCTCCTCTATAAGGTCTACAGTATCATCCAAAAATAAATTATCTATAACTTCCTTTAACTCTTTATCACTAAAAGCAGTAATAAGAAGCTCTTGAATGTCACCATCTAGATATGCAAATGCATCGGCAGCAGTTTCTTTTGGAAGTATTCTAAATATAATAGGCAGGTGTTCTTCGGGCAGTTCAGCTATTAACGCAGCTACATCAGCAGCATTAATGTCTTGTAAAGTAGTTTTTAGTTCACTAATTCTCTTGAATTCTAGTAATTCTAGAATTTCGTCTTTTAGATTTTCCATGTTTTCACCCTACCTTTCTGGCAATCTGCCATCATCTCTAGAGTATTTTATAGAGACAATTTTGTCAAGTAAATCTATTGTAAATAAAAATTGATAAGCTATGATAAAAGAACAGAATTACATAAAAAAACTCTCACTTTAATGAAAAGTGAGAGTCTTATAATTAGTGTATGTTATTTAGTTCCAGTGGAACCAAAACCACCAGTACCTCTAACGGTTTCATTTAACTCATCTACCTCCATAAAAGAAGCAGTTAAATATGGAGTTATAACTAATTGGGCTATACGTTCGTTAGGTTCTATAGTGGCGGGAATATTAGAATGGTTATGTAGTGCAACCAGAAGCTCTCCTCGATAATCAGCATCCACAACACCTACTTTATTAGCTGGCGCTAAGCCCTTTTTGGAGGCAAGCCCACTACGGGCGTAGATAAGCCCAGCATAACCGGCAGGCACTTCCATAGCAATACCTGTATGAACAAGTATAGTCTCACCAGGAGCAAAGGATAGTGATTCGTTGATACAAGCATATAAATCTGCTCCAGCAGCATACTCCGAGCCATAGGTAGGAATAGTAGCTGAAGCTTTTAGTTTTTTAATGTTTACATTTGCATTTAGCATATTAGTCTAATCTCCTTATTAACAAGTACGACCATCATCCCATAGGATAACCTCGTCTGCTTTTAATGATTTTTGTACATCTATAAGTCTCTGGTTGCTAGAACCACGAAATTTTAGATTTAGATTTTTTAAGTCTTCTTTAAATTCACCGTCTACAAGTACATCAATGTATGATAATAATTCACTGGTTTCTGGCCAGTCATTTCGCATAGTTACCATATCTTCGTCAAAGGTATAGCCTGAGTAGCACCATAAGGTTTTGTCAGGATATTGCTCCTTAAAGGTTTTAGCTAGAGGTAGCAGAGCAATCTGATTAGAATGTTCAAAAGGCTCACCACCTAATATAGTTAACCCTTTTATATAGCTGGCATTTACTTCGTCTAAAATCTGATACATAGTAGCATCTGTAAAGGGTTCGCCATATGCAAAATC
>CAZOUU010000076.1:0-3565 GCA_964583045.1 uncultured Lachnospiraceae bacterium
ATATGGCAGATATTAAACAACAGGTTATTGACAAGTTTGCAGAGATATTTGGAGGGGATAAGGTAGATGCATATTTTGCTCCAGGACGCGTAAATCTTATAGGAGAACATACAGATTATAATGGTGGACATGTGTTTCCATGCGCATTAACCATAGGTACTTATGCCGCCGTAAGGCAAAGAGAAGATAATAAGCTTAGGTTTTATTCTATGAATTTTCAAGAATTAGGTGTTATAGAGAGCAGCCTGGAGGATTTGGTGGCTAGTAAGGAAGCAGATTGGACAAACTATCCGAAGGGAGTTATGTGGGCGTTTGTTGAAAAAGGCTATGAGATAGATAAGGGTATGGATATGGTATTGTTCGGAAATATACCTAATGGTTCAGGCTTATCTTCTTCTGCATCGGTAGAAGTATTAACTGGATATATATTAAAATCCATGTATGGATTTGATGTAAGCTTACAGGATTTGGCACTTATAGGACAATATTCGGAAAATAATTATAACGGTGTTAACTGTGGAATTATGGATCAATTTGCTATAGCCATGGGTAAGAAGGATAATGCTATATTTCTAGATACAAGTAATCTGAAATATGAATATGCTCCTATTGTATTAGAAGGTATGAAGCTGGTTATAGCTTGTAGCAATAAGAAGAGAGGTCTAGGAGATTCTAAGTATAATGAGAGAAGAAGTGAATGTGAAGCGGCTCTTGCTAAATTGCAGGCTGTATTGGATATAAAATCACTAGGAGATTTATCTATAGAGGAATTTGAGACCAATAAAGCTCTTATTGGAGATGATATAAGGATTTGTTTGATACTAGAGTTATGAATTGCCTAATGCCACGACCTAGTGAAGTGATAAGTACCTTTAAGGAAAAATACATGGTATCTCCTACAGATGCAACCAACTATTTCTATGATTTAAGCCAACATTCAGATTATATAAGAACTTATCGTGTCAAAAAGGATATGAGATGGTCAGTGCCTAGTAAATATGGTGATATAGATATAACTATTAATTTATCTAAACCAGAAAAGGACCCTAAGGCTATAGCAGCAGCTAAGTCAGCAAGACAAAGTGCTTATCCAAAATGCTTATTATGCATAGAAAATGAAGGCTATGCAGGCCGGGTTAATCATCCGGCTAGACAAAACCATAGAATTATACCTGTTACTATAAATGATAGTAGATGGGGCTTTCAGTATTCGCCATATGTATACTACAATGAGCATTGTATTGTATTTAATGGTGAGCATACGCCTATGAAGATAGAGAAGAATACATTTATAAAGCTATTTGATTTTGTGAAACAATTTCCTCACTACTTTTTAGGAAGTAATGCAGATTTGCCTATAGTAGGAGGTTCTATATTAAGTCATGATCATTTTCAGGGTGGACATTATGCATTTGCTATGGCTAAGGCACCTATGGCGGAAAAATATAGCCTAAAGGGTTATGAGGATATAGAAGTGGGAAGACTTAATTGGCCACTATCAGTAGTAAGATTAAGGGGTAAAAACACAGATAGGATTATAGAGCTGGCAACAAGAATATTAGATAAATGGCGTGGCTATACAGATGAAAAAGCCTATATCTATGCAAAGACAGATGGAGAAAATCATAATACTATAACCCCTATAGCTAGAAAAAATGGTGACTGCTATGAACTGGATTTAGCACTTCGTAATAATATAACTACCAAGGAGAGACCTTTAGGCTTATATCATCCCAATGAAAAGCTTCATCATATTAAAAAGGAAAATATAGGACTTATAGAGGTTATGGGACTTGCAGTATTACCAGCTAGACTTAAGAGCGAGATAGATACATTGGCTTCTTACATCTTAGAAAAGAAGGATATAAGAAGTAATGAAAGCATAGCAATACATGCTGACTGGGTGGAGAAATTCCTAGTGGAGTATGATGATATTAATGATAACAATGTTATAGATATAATAAAGACTGAGATTGGCAAGGTATTTGTACAAGTATTAGAGGATGCAGGGGTATATAAGAATACTCCAGAAGGAATAGAAGCCTTTAATAGATTTATGAATACAGATTTCTAGATAGAGTATTATAAAATAAACGTATTGGCTTTTTCCAGGATAAGTCATATAATGAATAGTAGATTTTAAACAGTAGATACTGTTAATAATAGAGCCTAAGGAGGATAGAAGGATGAAACGAGTAAATGCCTGGACCACATATGAGAAAAAGGATATAAAGGAATTGGAAGAGCTTAATAAGGGCTATAGAAAATTCCTAGATGAAGGTAAGACAGAAAGAGAATGTGTTAAATATATAGTGAAGGCAGCTAAAGCAGCTGGATATAAGGATTTAAAAGATATAGAAGAGAATAATGGTAAGCTTAAAAAGGGTGATAAGATATACAGCGTATGTATGAAAAAGGCTGTTGCCCTATTTAATATAGGTACGGAGGATATAGAAGCGGGTATGAATATATTGGGTGCCCATATAGACTCACCAAGGCTAGATATAAAACAAAATCCTCTATATGAAGACGGCGACTTTGCATATTTGGATACTCACTACTATGGTGGAGTTAAGAAATATCAATGGGTTACATTGCCGCTTGCACTTCATGGAGTGGTAGTTAAGAAGGATGGAACTACAATCACTATAAATATAGGCGAAGATCCTAAAGATCCTATATTCTGTGTAAGTGATTTGCTTATACATCTTGCAGGAGAGCAGATGGAGAAGAAAGCGTCAAAGGTAATAGAGGGCGAGGCTTTGGATGTACTATTCGGCAGCAGACCTGTGGATGCTGATACAAAAGAGCCTGTTAAGGAGGCAGTGATTAAACTATTAAAGAAAAAATATGATATAGATGAGGAAGATTTTATCTCAGCGGAGCTAGAGGCTGTACCAGCAGGAAGAGCTAGAGAAGCAGGTATAGATACAAGTATGATAATGGCATATGGACAAGATGATAGAGTATGTGCTTATACATCATTGGTAGCTATGCTAGAGGTGGAGAATGTAAAGAGGACCTCATGCTGTATATTAGTAGATAAAGAAGAGATAGGCAGTGTAGGTGCTACTGGTATGCATTCTAAGTTCTTTGAAAATGCAGTAGCAGAGATTATAGATAAGCTGGGTAATTATTCAGAGCTAAAGCTTAAGAGATGTCTAGCTAATTCCAATATGCTATCTTCAGATGTAAATGCAGCTTATGATCCTACTTATTCCTCAGCCTTCGATAAGAAGAATGCTTCATATTTTGGACGAGGTCTAGTATTTAGTAAATTCACGGGTTCTAGAGGTAAATCTGGCTCTAATGATGCAAATGCAGAGTATATAGGTAAGCTAAGGAATATAATGGATAAGCACGGAGTTAATTTTCAGACAGCAGAGCTAGGTAAGGTAGATATAGGCGGTGGTGGAACTATAGCCTATATATTAGCCTTATATGGTATGAATGTAATAGATAGTGGCGTGGCAGTACTTAGTATGCATGCACCATGGGAAGTAACTAGTAAAGCAGATGTATATGAAGCTAAAAAAGGATATGTAGCCTTCTTAAAAGAAGCATA
>CAZOUU010000076.1:3665-7510 GCA_964583045.1 uncultured Lachnospiraceae bacterium
GTAAAGGAGGTAGAAATGTGGATGTGGTAGATAATGTGACAGTAGCATCAAACACTAAACTGGACACTTTTAAGGAAGAACCAGATGAGATTATAGACAACAGAAAAGTAGTCATAGATGTAAGTAATCTGTATAAGATATATAGAGTTGGCAATAACAAGGTCAGAGCTTTGGACGGCGTGGATTTTAAGGTTTACGAAGGCGAATTTTGTGCTATTGTAGGAACATCAGGTTCAGGAAAATCCACCTTGCTTAATATGCTGGCAGGACTGGAGAAACCTACAAAGGGTACTATAGTTATAGCAGCTCAGGATATAAGCAGGATGAATGAGAAGCAGTTAGTTAGATTTAGAAGAGAAAATGTAGGCTTTATATTTCAATCATTTAATCTTATACCAACTATGAATGCAGTAGAGAATGTGGCTATGCCGCTTGCTTTTAGAGGTGAGGATAAGAAAAAACGTATGGCAAAGGCTAAAGAGATGATATCTCTTGTAGGCTTAGCCAAGCAAAAGAATCATAAGCCCTCCCAGATGTCAGGTGGACAACAGCAAAGAGTTGGTGTGGCGAGAGCTTTGGTGGTAGATCCTAGTATAGTTTTTGCAGATGAACCTACCGGTAATCTGGATACCAATACCACCAAGGATATATTGCATCTTATAAGTGATGTAGTTAGTAATCAAAACAAGACGTTGGTTATGGTTACCCATGATAGAGAGCTAGCAAGGGTAGCAGATAAGATAATACATATAAGGGATGGTAAGATTACTAAGATAGAAGCAAACGAGAGAAAGGAGTATTTAGGAGATGAAGAAATTTAAAGGAATTATGGCTTTAGCATTATGCTTGGCTATGATATTTCCACAGACAGCTAATGCAACAGGAGTAAATCAACCAGCAGGAGGAGAGGGAGTTACTAATGCAATAGTATCTACAGGAGCATTAGGAGATGTAAGCTTAAAATTCCAACCAGATATACCTAAGGTAATGGGAGGAGAAAAGGCCAAATTTGATATGATACTTACACCTAATGCAGTATCCATTAACAAAGTATACCTAGATGTTAATGATGAATTTCCGTTTATAATAAACGATGAGGCAAATAAGATAATTGTTCCTGAGACTGGTAAGGAAAATCAACCCTTAGAATGTGTATATGACTTAGGCACTAAGGAGACCCAAGAGACAGTATATCCTACTACTAACCTAGTGATAGAGTATACAAAGGATAGTCAGGGCTTAGTATTGGTTAGACCTATAAGTGCAACTAGTGCAGCTACTGCAACTACAGAGGAACCAGGAACTACAGAAGAACCAGTAGCTGATGGTGGGGTAACTACCACAGGTTCTAATAATGGATTATCGACTCCAAGACTTATAATAACAGGGTTTGAGACATCTCCAGCCACAGTATATGCTGGACAAGAATTTAAACTAACTGTTCACGTAAAGAATACTTCTAAGAGAACAGCAGTATCTAATGTTAAATATACCTTATCTTCAGCAGAGAATGAATTTTTACCTAAATTAGGCTCTAATACAGTATATTTTGATAAGATAGGTAAACAGAGTGAAACAAACATAGTTATAGATATGAAGGCTAAGAATGATTTAACACAAAAACCATATGTATTAACACTTGCAGCGGCTTATGAGGATAGTAGCTGTACAGGCTATGAAGCATCAGATAATATCTCTATTCCGGTATATCAAAAAGCAGAGTTTTCTGTAGAAGATGTAGAGGTTAATCCACAGGATATAGGTATAGGAGAACAGGCAGATGTTATGTTTACAATTAATAATAAGGGTAAGGGTTCTCTATATAATGTAAATGTACAAGTAAAGGGCGACACAGTAGAATCAGATGAGACCTATGTAGGCAATATAGAGGCTGGCGCATCAGGTTATGCGGATATTATGGTTACAGGAACTAAAGTCACTGAAGATGATGGTGATGTAACAGCTATTATTACCTATGAAGATTCAGATGGCAATGAGGATAGCTATGAGGAGAAAATCCAAGTTTTTGTTAATGAATTTTCTAATATGGATGAAGAAGAGATGCAAGACGGAGAGATGATGGATGCAGAGATGAGTACAGGACCATCTATTGTACTTATTCTAATAATTATATGTGTAGTGAGTATTGCAGCTATTGTAACAGCTGTAATAGTAATCAAGAAAAAGAAGGCTAAACAAGAGAAAGAAGAGGATGAGGATGAAATTCTTTGATATTATTTCGATGAGTATCACTAATCTGTGGCGACGTAAATTACGTACAGTGCTAACAGTGTTAGGGGTAATCATAGGAACTGCCTCAGTAGTCGTTATGCTATCCTTGGGATTAGGGTTAAGGACTTCTTTAGTTGCTGAGGCAGAGAGCTATGGCGCTTTAACGGCTATCACAGTATATAGTAATGCCAATTTTTCAGGAGATTCAGCGTCATTATCACAATATATAACAGACAACACTATAGAAGAATTAAGTAATATGGAGCATGTGAAAGCTGTATCACCTATGCTTTCTATGGATGGAGTAGTAAGTCAAGGTAAATATGAAACCTACGTATCCATATGTGGTGTGGATCAGGAATATTTAGATAAGATACCTCTAGGTGAAGGAGTAACTCCTACCAAATCATCTAATATGGAGATGCTAATAGGTAATCAGATTATTACATACTTCTACGATAAATCTAATAATGAAGGATATTGGGATACAGGAGAATTGCCTAAGGTAGATATTATGGGAAGACCATTACGTTTTAAGTTTGGAGATGATTACGCATCAGATGAAAATGGTAATCTCATAAAGAAGCAACAAAAGGATTATGTACTCCCTGTTGCAGGTATGGTAGAAGGTGATGAGAATTCTTGGGGTATGTATTCAAATGGTATATATACTAATATAGATTCTATGAAGGAATTTATGAAGAAGAACTTTAAAGGAGAGCCTATACCAGGACAACCAGTAGATAAACAAGGAAAGAGCTATAAAAAACTGACATATTCTCAGTTAACTGTAGATGTAGATGATTCGGAAAATGTGGATGCAGTTATGGATCAGATAATAGAATTGGGTTTTCAGGCTAATAGTAATCAGGAGTTTATAGAACAGACTAAGAGTACCTTCGCTATAGTTCAAGCGGTGCTAGGTGGTATAGGTGCAGTTTCACTACTAGTAGCGGCTATAGGTATAGCTAATACTATGACTATGTCTACCTATGAGAGAACAAAGGAAATAGGTATTATGAAGGTAATAGGTTGTAGTTTAAGCAATATACAGACTATGTTCTTATCAGAAGCAGCATTTATAGGAATGATAGGTGGAGTAATAGGAGTAATGATTAGTAAGATATTATCTATTATAGCAAACATACTGTGTAGACCATTCTTAACAGAAGATATGGGATTAGGTGGTGGAAGCTCAATAGAAATATCTATGATACCATTGTGGCTGGTAATAGTGTCTATTGTATTTGCTACTATGGTAGGTATAGTAGCGGGCTTCTTCCCAGCTAGAAGGGCAAGCAGGCTTAGTGCTCTAGCAGCTATAAGAAATGAGTAAGCTATAGAAAAATTATATGATATATAAAGAATAATACCTTTAAGCTAGATAAGTAACTCTATATTAAAGGTATTATTTTTATATCATAAAAGATATATAAATAAACAATTATTGATTGCAATAATGTGATTTTATGTTATCTAGCAGACTTTCGTGTATGGTAAGTCCGCCTCTACCTCTGCCTAGTTCTATATCCGGTTTGTTGGCACCATGAAAATCAGAACCACCAGACGTAAGCAATTTATATTTTAAAGCTATAGAACGTAGTTTATCACTT
>CAZOUU010000077.1:0-2363 GCA_964583045.1 uncultured Lachnospiraceae bacterium
TAAGTATTATGTATATGGAAAAGGGCTTAGATACAGGAGATGTAATAAGTCAGGTGGTAGTTCCTATAGAGGCTAAGGAGACAGGTGGAAGCCTGCATGATAAATTATCTATAGAGGGTGCTAAGCTATTAGCAGATACTCTAGCTAAGCTAGAAGCAGGTAACACAACCAGAACTAAGCAGGATGACTCTGTAAGTACCTATGCACATATGCTGGATAAATCTATGGGTAAGATAGATTTTGTAAAGGATGATGCAGTAAAGGTAGAGAGATTAATAAGAGGACTTAATCCATGGCCTAGTGCATATACTAGATTTGGAGAAAAGACCCTAAAGATATATGAAGCTACCCCTTATTATGATAAGGAGTATAAGGCGGAACCGGGAAGTGTTGTTGCAGTAGATAAGACATCATTTTCTATAAGCTGCAAAGAAGGAATACTTAGAGTAACTAATGTACAGTTAGAAGGAAAAAAACGTATGGAGGTAGCTGCATTTTTACTAGGTAATAAGGTAGAAGTGGGAATGAAGCTTGGGGAGTAGATAATATGGATAATATGAATCCGAGAGAGATTGCGCTAGATATACTAGTGGATATAGATAAAAATAATCATTATAGTAATAAGATAATTAACCAGGTGCTTAAGAAGTATCAATTTTCGTCAAAGCAGGATAGAGCCTTTATTACAAGAATATGTGAGGGAGTAGTAGAATATAAGCTGCAATTGGACTATATTGTTGACCAATATTCCAACACCCCTATAGCAAAATGCAAGCCGGTTATAAGAAATATACTTAGAATGGGTGTATATCAGATAAAATATATGAATGGAATACCGGATACAGCGGCCTGTAATGAGGCGGTTAAATTAGCTAAGAAGAGAAAGTTTGTAAATCTTTCTGGATTTGTAAATGGTGTACTTAGAAACATAGCTAGAGGCATAGATAATATAAATTATCCAGATGAGAGATTAAATCCTAATAAATATTTATCAGTGTATTACTCTACTCCGGAGTGGTTGGTGGATAAGCTGGTTGAGGATTATGATTACGCTACGACTAAGTGTATATTAGAGTCTACCACTGTAGATAGGGGAACTACCATTAGATGCTGTAATTATAATGTGGATTATAATGAGCTTAGAGAAAAATTGAAGGCTAATAATATAGTAGTACATCATGGAAAATATATAAAAGATGCTATGATTATAAATAACTATGACTATGTAAGACGAATACCAGGATTTCAGGATGGAGACTTTGTAGTGCAGGATGAAAGCTCTATGCTAGTGGGATATATAGCTGATGCTAAGGAAAAGGATATGGTATTGGATATATGTGCTGCTCCGGGAGGAAAAACCTTACATATAGCAGATTTGACTATGGATAAGGCTCATATAACTGCCCGAGATGTATCTCTTAAGAAAATCAGTCTTATAGATGATAATATAGAAAGATGTGGCTATGATTCTATAGAGACAGAAGTCTGGGATGCCTTAGAGCTTGATGAGAGCATAGTAGGTAAGGCTGATGTAGTTATAGCAGATTTACCTTGTTCAGGACTAGGAATTATGGGTAAGAAGAATGATATTAAATATCGAGTAACTAAAGAACAGCTGGAAGAATTAGTAAAGCTACAAAGAAGTATATTGATGATTGCAAATAACTATGTGAAGCCAGGTGGTACTTTAGTATATAGTACTTGTACCATTAACATAGATGAAAATATAAACAATGCCCGATGGTTTGCAGAGAATTTTCCGTTTGAATTTAGCGATATAAGCAGTTATGTTCCAAATACATTTAACTGCAATACCAGCAAAGAGGGTTATATAGCTATATTACCAGGTATATGTGAATGTGATGGATTTTTTATAGCTAAGTTTAAGAGAGAGAAGTAGCAGGAGATAATATGGATATAAAGTCAATGACTTTTGAAGAATTAAATAACTGGGTTATAGAACAAGGCTTTCCTAAATTTAGAACAAAGCAGATATATGATTGGATTCATAAGAAGCTTGTTAGAGATGTAGAGGAGATGACCAATATACCAGAAAATATAAAGGCTTTAATAAAGAAACAGGGTATGCATAGTGTGGTTCAAAGAGAAAGACTAATATCAGAGGTTGATGGTACTAATAAATTTATATTTGAATTATATGATGGACAGATAATTGAAAGTGTTCTTATGAGATATAAGCATGGTAATTCAGTATGTATATCTTCTCAAGCAGGGTGTCGTATGGGGTGTAGATTTTGTGCTTCTACTTTGTTAGGTTTAGCTAGAAATCTTGAAGCTTCAGAGTTGCTAGATCAGATATATTATATACAGCATATAACAGGTGAGAGAGTATCCAATGTAGT
>CAZOUU010000077.1:2373-7458 GCA_964583045.1 uncultured Lachnospiraceae bacterium
GAGAAATATTACTGTATCTAGCTGTGGTATAGTTCCTCGCATTAAGGAATTAGCAGATAAGGAATATGCTATCACATTTGCGTTATCCTTACATGCACCTACAGATGAAGAGAGAAAAGAGCTTATGCCTATAGCTAATAAATATACTATTGCCGAGACATTAGAGGCATGTAATTATTATTTTGAAAAAACAGGTAGAAGAATTACCTTTGAATATAGCCTTGTGATGGGTAAAAATGATAGTAAGGAGCAGGCTTTAAAGCTAGCTAAGTTAGTAGCAGGTATGAATTGTCACGTTAATTTAATACCAGTTAATCCTATAAAAGAACGAAATTATGAGAAATCTAGCAAGAATTCTGTAGAAAGTTTCAAATATATACTTGAAAAAAACCGAATAAATGTTACTATAAGAAGAGGTATGGGTAGTGATATTAATGCTGCTTGTGGACAACTAAGAAAGGCATATTACGATAAAAGTAATAACGATTTATAGATTTACTTGATTTACATCACTAAAATTGAAAAAACGGGAGGATATTTAATGATATCTTACGGTAAAACAGACGTTGGTAAGGTTAGAAGTATTAATCAGGACAATATCTTTTTCTCGGATGAACCTATTGGAAAACTACCTAATATATATATTGTAGCTGATGGTATGGGCGGTCATAAGGCAGGAGATTTTGCATCGGCTTATGCAGTTAAGAGGTTTATAGAAGAGATAAAAGAGAAAACGACACATTCTAATCCTATTACCATTATAAAAAAAGCACTATCAGAGGTTAATAAAGAGATAGTAGCTTTATCAGAAGAAAATAATGAATATCGAGGTATGGGAACCACATTTGTTGCAGCAGTAGTGCAAAAAGGGAAATTATACGTAGCAAATGTAGGCGATAGTAGATTATATGTTATAGGTGATAAAATTAAGCAGATAACATTGGATCATTCTTTGGTAGAGGAGCTTATACGTACAGGTCAATTGGAACGAAGAAAAGGCAGGTATCATCCCGAGAAGAATATTATAACAAGAGCTATTGGTGTTGGTGAAGAGGTTATACCGGATTTCTTTGAAATAGAACTTAAGGATGATGATAGAATATTATTATGCTCTGATGGTTTATCAAATATGATAGAGGATGATGAGATTAGAGATATAGTTATGGATAATTCGTTACCTAAAGAATCAGTTGAGCAATTAATAGATAGAGCAAATTACTATGGTGGCAAAGATAACATTGGTGTTGTCATAGCCGTACAATAATGATAGAAGAGGTGTAGATATGTTTAATCCAGGAATGATTATAGCAGGGCGTTACGAGATATTAGATGTAGTAGGTTCAGGTGGAATGTCTGTAGTATATAAAGCAAAATGTCATAAACTTAATAGATATGTGGCAATTAAAGTATTAAAACCAGAATTTAGTGATGATAAGAATTTCGTTTCAAAGTTTAGAGTCGAAGCTCAGTCAGCTGCAGGTCTTACACATCCAAATATAGTTAATGTGTATGATGTAGGTGAAGACAATGGAATTTATTTTATTGTTATGGAATTAGTAGAAGGTATTACTTTAAAGGAGTACATTCAGGTTAATGGTAGATTATCAGTAGATAAGGCTATAGATTTTGCTATACAGATAGCATCAGGTATAGAAATAGCTCATGAAAATCATACTATTCATAGAGATATTAAACCACAGAATATAATCGTAGCTAAGAATGGTATGGTTAAGGTAACTGATTTTGGTATAGCACGTGCTGCTACGTCAAATACTGTAGGTGCAAATGCTATGGGAAGTGTACATTATATATCACCAGAGCAGGCTAGAGGTGGTTATAGTGACGAAAAGAGTGATATATATTCTTTTGGTATTACTCTATATGAGATGGTTACAGGCAGAGTTCCGTTTGAAGGCGAGAATAATGTAACTATAGCATTGATGCATATACAAGAGACTATTATCCCACCTAGAGAGTATTATCCTGATATACCTGCTAGTTTAGAGAAAATTATATTAAAGTGTACACAAAAGAAGCCAGAACGCAGATATCTTACAGCTAGTGCATTAATAGCTGATTTAAAGAGAGCGCAGCTTAATCCTAATGCTGATTTACTTACCTCAGCGGCTGCAGTTGCTGCTGGTCAGACCGTTGTTATGTCTGATGAAGAATTAAAGGCTATTAAGGATGGTATTATAGAAGATAACGAAGCAGAGGATAAGCTTGATTTAGATTCTATGTTAGAGGAGGATTCCTTTGAGGATGATTATGAGGATGACTATGAGGATGACTATGAAGATGTAGATATATCCCTTGAAGAAGACGACGATGATGAAGATACAGAAGAATTAGAAGATGAAGATGATATGGATATGGATCCGAAGCTTATTAAGATTATTACTATAGGTGGTATAGTAGCTGCTATTGTTCTTGCTATATTAGCTTTAGTTATGATAGGCAGCTTCTCTGGATGGTTTAAGTTCGGAAATAAAGATAAGACTACTACAGAAGAGGCTTCGGGTTCTATAGAGATGATAGAGGTAGTGGGATTATCCTTAGAAGATTGCGAGAAGAAGCTTGCAAAGGCAGGCTTTGAGAAGGATACCTATGAGATAGTCTATAAGATGTCAGATACTATTGAATCTGGTGTTGTTATGGAGCAAAGTGTTGATAAAGGTGATATGGTAGCTAAAGACGAAAAGGTTACTATAACAGTTAGTAGTGGTAAAGAAGAAGTTACTGTACCAAATGTAGAGGGTTATGAAGATGCACAAGCTATAAAAGCCTTAGAAGAGAATGGATTATCTTATACACATGCATACGATTATAGTGATGACGTAGATAAGGATAAGGTTATAAAACAATCCCCTGTAGCAGGTGAAAAGGTAGCTAAGGGTGCTAAGATTACTATAACTATAAGTAATGGCAAAGAGGTTACTGACGCTACAGTTCCTAGCTTAACAGGTCTTACCTTAACAGATGCTGAATTATCATTAAATAGTGCAGGACTTAAACTAGGTACTACAACTCAAGAGTATAGTGATTCATATCCTACAGGTCAGGTTATTCATCAGAGCTTGTCTGCAAATTCTACAGTAGATGGTGGTACAGCAGTAGATATAACTTTAAGTAAGGGACCTAAACAGACAGAAGCTAAGAAGACTAGCTACACAGTTACATTTAGCGGGAAGGTAGCAGCTAATGGTTATACTTTTGCTGATGGAGAGACAGTTACTGTTCACGTAGTATATAAGCAGGGCAATGCTTCTTATGATGTATTAAAGGCTACCTATGGTGCTTCTAATTTCCCAGTGGATTTGGGTTCTGTAACAGGTATAACTGGACTTGCAAGTAATTCTGGTGAAGTAACAGTCACTATAACTAAGGCGGATGGAACAGATATAACTAATAGTGGATTTTCAAATCAAGTAAGTCCGTCTTATGAAAAAGTGACAGAATAGTATGACAGGTAAGATAGTAAAAGGAATTGCAGGATTTTATTATATACATGTAGATGGCATGGGTATATATGAATGTAAGGTCAAGGGTATATTTAGAAATAAAAAGATAAAACCTTGTTGGGGATAATGTAGATATAGAGATATTGGATGAAGATAACAAATTAGGTAATATTAACGATATATTACCTAGAACAAATGAATTAATAAGGCCTGCTGTAGCTAATGTGGATCAAGTATTGATTGTATTTGCAGCAGCAGAGCCTACGCCTAATTTTAACCTGTTAGATAGATTCTTGCTTATGATGAATAAACAACAGGTTAATACTACATTATGCTTTAATAAGACGGATATAGTTTGCGATAAAGAGGTATCATATATAGAGGATATATATGATAGCTGTGGATATGATATTATATTTACTAGTACCTATGAGAATAAGGGTATAGAAGCTATAAGGACATATTTAGAGGGAAAGACTACTGTGTTTGCCGGACCATCAGGAGTAGGTAAGTCCTCTATGTTAAATACAATATGTAATGAAAAAAAGATGGAGACAGGTGTCATTAGTGATAAAATCAAAAGAGGAAAGCACACCACTAGACATTCTGAACTTATCTATATATCTGAGAATACTTATATTATGGATACACCGGGCTTTAGTACTCTATATATCAATGAATTCGACAAGGAAGAATTAAAGGATTATTTTATAGAGTTTACTAAATATGAAGACAAATGCAAATTTAGGGGATGTAGTCATATAAACGAACCTAATTGTGCAGTAAAAGAGGCTTTAGCCAGAGGAGATATAAGTGAACTCAGATATAATAACTACGTAGACATGTATGAGGAATTAAAAAATCAAAGGAGATGGTAATATGGAAAGTAAACTTTCACCTTCAATATTATCTGCAGATTTTTCTAAATTGGGGGAAGATGTGATTTCGGCAGCTCAGGCAGGGGCACAATATATACATCTAGATGTTATGGATGGTAGCTTTGTACCTAATATATCCTTTGGAGCACCGGTTATAGCTCCACTTAGAAAATTAACAGATGCAGTATTTGATGTGCATTTAATGATTTATGAACCTATAAGATATATTAAGGATTTTTACGAGGCGGGAGCCAATATAATAACAGTACATTGGGAAGCTTGCAATGATATACACAAGACATTAAGGTATATAAGCGAACTTGGAATTAAAGCAGGAGTGGCTATTAGTCCGGATACTAGCTGGAGTGTGGTAGATGAGATTATCGATGAAGTAGATATGATATTAGTTATGAGTGTTTATCCTGGATTTGGTGGACAAAAATTTATAGAAGGCTCACTAGACAAGGTTAGTAAGATAAGAGAGTATGCTGATGCTAATGGTATATTTGATTTGGATATCCAAGTAGATGGTGGAATAAATATAAGTAATATAAGTGATGTAGTTGCAGCAGGAGCAAATATAATTGTTGCGGGTTCGGCAGTCTTTAATGGAGATATAGGTATAAATGTTCATGGATTTTTGGAGAGGTTAAAAGCATGAATAGGGTGCTAATAGTTGCCGGAGGCAGCATATCCAGTGATGTAATTGATAAAGTGCCAAGCTGGGATTATGTAATAGCTGCTGA
>CAZOUU010000078.1:0-7451 GCA_964583045.1 uncultured Lachnospiraceae bacterium
CTAGATAATATGGATATAGAAAGAGAAAGAGGCATAACTATTAAGGCTCAATGTGTGCGTATAGTATATAAGGCAGATGATGGAGAAGAGTATATATTTAATTTGATAGATACTCCAGGTCATGTGGATTTTAATTATGAAGTATCTAGAAGTCTGGTTGCATGCGAAGGAGCTATACTTGTAGTTGATGCAGCACAGGGTATAGAGGCACAGACCTTAGCTAATGTATATCTAGCCTTAGATAATAATCTAGAGGTTATGCCGGTTATTAATAAGATAGATTTACCAAGTGCTGATCCAGATAGGGCAATTAATGAGATTGAAGATGTAATAGGAATAGAGGCGCAGGGTGCGCCTAAGATATCTGCTAAAAGCGGCTTGAATATAGAAGAAGTATTGGAACAAATAGTGACTAAGATACCGGCACCTGCTGGTAGTGTGGACAAGTCGCTAAAGGCTCTTATTTTTGATAGTATATATGATTCCTATAAGGGAGTTATTATATTTTGTAGAATATTTGATGGTGTTGTTAAACCAGGCAGTAAGATAAAGATGATGGCTACAAAGACTGTAGCTGATGTAGTAGAGGTGGGTATATTTGGCGCAGGACAGTTCATACCGGTCGATGAGCTTAGTGCAGGTATGGTTGGATATATAACAGCTAGTCTGAAAAATGTTAAGGATACTACAGTAGGTGATACGGTTACACTAGAAGATAATCCCTGCGCTGAAGCCTTACCTGGCTATAAAACGGTTAATTCTATGGTATATTGTGGACTTTACCCTACTGATGGAGCTAAGTATCCGGATTTAAGAGATGCATTAGAGAAATTACAACTTAATGACGCGTCCTTAAGCTTTGAAGCAGAGACTTCTTTGGCCTTAGGCTTTGGATTTAGATGTGGCTTCCTTGGTCTGTTGCATTTAGAGATAATACAAGAACGATTAGAGAGAGAATATAATCTGGATTTAATAACAACTGCACCAGGTGTTATATATAAGGTGCATAAGACAGATGGTACGGTTATAGAGCTTACCAATCCTTCTAATTTACCAGATCCGTCAAATATAGATTATATGGAGGAACCCTTTGTATCAGCAGAGATTATGGTTACTACAGAATTTCTAGGATCTATTATGCAGCTATGCCAAGAGCGTAGAGGAGTATATTTAGGTATGGAATATATGGAAGAGACAAGAGCTTTATTAAAATATGATTTGCCACTTAATGAGATTATATATGATTTCTTTGATGCTTTAAAATCTCGTTCTAAGGGATATGCTTCGTTTGATTATGAAATGAAAGAGTATGTAAAGAGTGAATTAGTTAAGTTAGATATACTTATTAATAAAGAAGAAGTAGATGCATTATCATTTATAGTTCACAGTGATACAGCTTATGATCGTGGCAAAAAGATGTGTGAGAAGTTAAAGAAGGAGATACCTAGACATTTATTTGAGGTACCTATTCAAGCGGCAGTGGGTAGTAAGATAATAGCACGAGAGACGGTAAAAGCAGTTAGAAAGGATGTACTTGCTAAATGCTATGGTGGTGACATTACTCGTAAGAGAAAACTTCTTGAGAAGCAAAAAGAGGGTAAGAAACGTATGAGACAAATTGGTAATGTCGAAATACCACAAAAAGCATTTATGAGTGTACTTAAATTAGATGAGGATTAATATATGAGAGATGTAAGCTTATACATTCATATACCATTTTGTAGATCTAAATGCTACTATTGCGATTTTCTATCATTTCCAGACTGTAGCCTTAGTGAACATAAGAGATATGTTGAGGCACTTGTAGAGGAGATAAAGGCCTATAGTGATGTGGCTGTTCAAAATGATTATATAGTTAGAACTATATTTATAGGTGGAGGTACGCCTTCGGTATTAGATGGTGCATATATTAGACAGATAGTGGAGACTATATATAGTGTATTTGTTGTTGCAGATGTGGAATTTACTATAGAAGGTAATCCGGATAGTCTGTGTACGGATAAATTGAAGCTATACAAGGAGATAGGAATTAATAGACTCAGTATAGGTTTACAAAGTGCTTTTGATGATGAGCTTAGGCTTATAGGAAGACCTCATAATTATGATCAGTTTGTGGCTGCCTATGATAGTGCAAGGCAATGTGGGTTTCATAATATTAACATAGATATCATGAGTGATTTACCGACTCAAACCTTTAAAAGCTATGGTAGTACTTTGGCAAGAGTATTAAGCTTTGCACCAGAGCATATATCAGCCTATAGCCTTATACTAGAGGAAAATACACCGTTTTTCTATGATGAAGAGATAAAGCATCTAATACCAGATGAAGAAATTGACAGAAAAATGTATGCTCAAACTAAGAAATTATTAAGCATTAGCGGTTATAATAGATATGAAATATCAAATTATTCTAAAACGGGATATGAATGCAGACACAATCTCACGTATTGGAGTGGTGGTGAATACATAGGTATAGGACTTGGAAGCTCTGGCTATATAGATGGGTATAGATATAGCAATATAAGTAATATGAAGGAGTATATAGCAGCAAGGTCTGAAGATAAGGTATATGATAGACACGTTTTAAGCAGAAAAGATATGATAGAAGAGTATATGTTTCTGGGACTTAGAAAAATAAAGGGTATTAGTATAGAAGAATTTAGTAGTAGGTTTGAAGAAAATATCTATGATTTATATGGAGATATAATTAATAAATATGTGGATATGGAATTACTAATAGCTGATAAGGATAATTTGAGATTTACAGATAAGGGAATTGATATATCTAATCAAGTATTATTGGATTTTTTGTTGGATTGATTAGGAAATGATGAGGAATAATCGTGGAACATACAAAGGATAATGTAAAGAAAAAAATTAGACTAAATACAGTATTTAATATTATAAGTGCTACTTTTGTTGTAGTGTTAGTTTTGCTGGCTACATATGGAATAAAAATAGGTCTGTTTAGAGATACAGATGTAATAGAGCAAGAGATATCAAAGGCTGGAGTATATGGACCCTTAGCATTTATATTCATACAGGTTATACAGGTAGTAGTACCTATTATTCCGGGTGGGGTAGTATTAGCGGCAGGAGTGGTGCTATTTGGGACGATTGAAGGCTTTATATATAATTATATAGGTATAATAGTTGGATCATCAATTAATTTTTTGCTGATTCGTAGATATGGTTCGCCATTAGTTAAGAAGTTCTCATCGGAAAAAACCTATAATAAATATAAGAACTGGCTAGAAACAGATAATCATTTTTACAAATTATTTGTTATTGCTATCTTGCTGCCAGGAGCACCAGATGATTTACTCTGTATGTTTGCAGGATTAACAGAAATGACATTTAAAAAATTCCTAGTAACTATTCTTATAGCAAAACCACTTTCTATAGTGTTATATAGTGTATTGGTTAATGTTATTAGTGAGTTACTAGGAAAGCTATAATTAGTATTCGTCATCTAGAGCTTCATCTATATCGTTGTTATCAAATAGAACAGAACCTAGGTCGATATCCATCGTATCTAGATGAGTAATAGTAGGATCTGACAATGCTATATTCTCTTTCGTCTTATTTAATTCGTCTTCACTTAGACCAGTCATAAGGGCTATTTCAGTTACCTCTATGTGTCCTTTAATCATTTTCTCAGCCATTTCATGAATTGCTCTTTCTGTATTGTTCATATAATCACCCCTTAGATATATTAGCTAAATATTTTTCGTTAATTTCAAGTACCTGTATAATTGCAGCAGTACCAGGTGCACCTATAGTATTTCTTGTATTTACACAAGTCTCAAGGCTTATAGCTTTGTAGATATCCGATTCAAATACTGGATTAATAGCTTTGTATTCTTCTAGAGTCATATCATCTAAAGATATATTTTTGCTTATGCAATATAGAACTAATTCTCCTACAATGCTATGGGCATCTCTAAAAGGGACTCCTTTATTAACTAGATAATCAGCAGCGTCAGTGGCATTAGTAAAACCATGCTTAGCACTGATTTCCATACGAGCTTTATTAAGAGTCATAGTACTAATCATGCCATTAAATAGAGAAATACACCCTTTAACGGTATCTATGGCATCAAAGGTAAATTCTTTATCTTCTTGCATATCTTTATTATAAGCGAGAGGTATGCCCTTCATAGTAACAAGTATGTCAGTAAGAGCTGCATATACTCTGCCGGTTTTACCACGAACAAGCTCAGCAATATCTGGATTCTTTTTTTGCGGCATAATAGAACTTCCTGTGCTATAAGCATCATCTAACTCTACAAATTGGTATTCGTTAGAATTCCATATAATAATCTCTTCTGAGAAACGACTAAGATGCATCATTATGGTTGATAGTGCTGATAATAATTCTATAACATAATCTCTGTCCGCCACAGAGTCTATACTGTTAAGAGTAGGACCATCAAAATCTAGAAGAGAAGCAGTTAATTCTCTATCTAAAGGATAGGTAGTTCCTGCTAATGCACCTGCTCCTAATGGACAGTAATTCATACGATCATATATATCACATAATCTGCTGTAATCACGCTTGAACATCTCCATATAAGCACCTATATGATGAGCAAATGTAATAGGCTGAGCCTTTTGGAGATGTGTAAAACCAGGCATATAGGTATCTACATTATCCTTCATTAGCTTGTGAAGAGAGTGTAATAAATCCCTTAAGACATCCTTGATTTCAACAATTTCGTCACGAGTATATAACTTCATATCTAGGGCCACCTGATCATTTCTGCTGCGACCAGTATGTAGCTTTTTACCAGGATCACCTATTCTATCTATAAGGTTAGCTTCTACAAAGCTATGTATATCTTCGTACTTGTCTGTTATAAGAAGCTTGCCAGCTTCTACATCCTTTATAATGCTTTCCAAACCAGCTATAATCTGTAATTTTTCATCTTGAGTTAATATGCCAGTAGCAGCAAGCATAGTTACGTGTGCTATACTTCCACGGATATCCTGTTTAAAAAATTTCTGATCAAATGAGATTGATGCATTGAAATTATATACTAATTGGTCTGTTTCTTTTGTGAAACGGCCACCCCAAAGTTGAGCCATATTATTATCCTCTTTTCTTAGTTATTTACATTTTCCTATTTTACCTTCTTATCTAGAGTATGTCAATTAACTAGAGCTTCTTTATACAATATAAATACTGCAATTAATTTGGAAAAAAAGTTACTAAATCTATTGACACATACTATACAAAGTGATAAATTATAACCATAGATTAGCACTCAATCGAAATGAGTGCTAACAGATAAACAATAATAGCTACAGAATAGAAGGTGGTAAGGTGCAGCTAGACGAAAGAAAAAGTAAAATACTTCAAGCAATTGTTTCTAATTATTTAGAGACAGGAGAACCAGTAGGTTCTAGAACTATTTCTAAAGAGGCTGATTTAAATCTTAGTTCCGCAACTATTAGAAATGAGATGGCTGATTTAGAGGAGCTTGGTTATATAGAGCAGCCACACACCTCGGCTGGACGTATTCCTACAGATGCAGGTTATAGATTCTATGTAGATAATCTAATTATTGAAAAGGATATCGAAGCTGAAGAGATGAAGACGAATCTACTAGATAGAGTAGATCGTATGGAGGTTTTGCTTAAACAAGTGGCCAAGGTATTAGCAAGCAATACTAATTATGCTACGATGGTAACAGCACCTCATTATAAGGATACCAAGGTTAAGTTTGTACAGCTTTCACAGGTAGACGGTGAACAGCTATTAGCGGTTATTGTGGTAGATGGTAATGTGATTAAAAATCAGATGATAGATGTGTGTCAGGATATTGCTAATGAAGATATGTTAAAACTCAATATATTGCTTAATTCATTTTTACAGGGTGCATCTCTTAAAGACATTAATATAGAGATGATACAGGAGATGAAGGAACAGGCAGGAGAGTATGCGGACATATTAGAGGATATATTTAAAGGTATTGTAGAGGCTATCCACGAAGCTGATGAACTAGAGATATATACTAGTGGTACTACTAATATTCTTAAGTATCCAGAGCTAGGAGATGTAGCAAAGACCAGCCATTTGTTAGAAGCTATTGAAGAAAAGCAAGTGCTTAATGAATTAGTAGATGATAGCTTAAGTAATGATGATGATAATCAAAAAGGAATTCAAGTCTATATAGGTAATGAATCAGCTATATCAGATATGAAGGATTGTAGTGTGGTAACAGCAACTTACGAGTTAGAAGAAGGAGTTAAGGGCACTATAGGTATTATAGGTCCTAAGCGAATGGATTATAAGAAGGTGGTTAAGACCTTAAAGGATTTAACTGGTGAGTTGGATGATATATTTAAAAAAGGGAATAGGGGTGATTAAGATTGGCAAGTAATATGGATGAAAAGCTAAAGAAGCTAAAAGAAGAGCTTAATAGCGAGAATGAGAAGGAAATCGAGATAAGCACAGTGGATGTAGAGGATGATTCTCAAACCGAGATAGAAATAGAAGTAGCCAATGATGAGGAAGAAAAGAAGGTAGAAGAGCCTGAGACTATTAAGGTGGAAGCAGCAGAAGAAGCTGTAGCACCTAAGGCAGAGCCAAAGCCTAAGGCTACGAAATCTACAGCTAGTAAGCCTAGAAAGAAAAAGAGTACTTCTTCGAGCAGCACAAAGGCACTAGAACTAGAGATTCAGAAACAAAAGGATATTGCAATGGAGTATCAGGATAAGTATCAGAGACTTCTTGCAGAGTTTGAGAATGCACGTAATCGTAATGAGAAAGAGTCTCGAAGGATGTACGATGTGGGTGCTAAAGAGGTTTTAGAAAAATTATTACCAGTAGTTGATAATTTTGAGAGAGCTTTACAGGCTATTCCAGAAGAAGATTTAGAGAGAGCTTTTGAACAAGGAGTTGATAAGATATACAAACAACTTATGGTTACATTAGATGAAGTAGGTGTTAAACCTATGGATGCTGAAGGTTCAGAATTTAATCCGGATTTGCATAATGCAGTAATGCATGTAGAGGATGAGGCTTATGAAGATAATATAGTAGTAGAAGAGATGCAAAAGGGTTATATGTATAAAGATGGTGTGCTAAGACACAGTATGGTTAAAGTAGCTAATTAATAATAATTTAAATATAATATGGAGGAATAATAATATGAGTAAAATTATAGGTATCGATTTAGGAACAACAAATTCATGTGTAGCTGTTATGGAAGGTGGTAAACCAGTAGTTATCACTAATGCAGAGGGTGCAAGAACTACCCCATCTGTAGTCGCATTTACAAAGACTGGTGAAAGAGTAGTTGGTGAACCAGCAAAGAGACAGGCAGTTACTAATTCAGATAAGACCATATCTTCAATTAAGAGACATATGGGTTCTGATTACAGAGTAGAGATAGATGATAAGAAATATTCTCCACAAGAGATTTCAGCTATGACTCTTCAAAAAT
>CAZOUU010000079.1:0-7445 GCA_964583045.1 uncultured Lachnospiraceae bacterium
TATGTATGGTATGGTAACCAATTCCTTATCGGTAGGAGGTTTTAAGAGCTTAAGCAAGTATGTGGAGTTTGATGATGGTCTATTTGAAGTACTACTGATAAAGACTGCTAATTCTCCGTCTGAGCTACAAGCTATTATGAGTGCATTACTACTTAATGAGATCAATGAAGATTATATGGTATCTCTTAAGACGAGAGATATTACTATTACCTGTGACAATCAAGAGGTAGCCTGGGCATTAGATGGAGAAGATGGTGGGGTATGTAAGGAAGCACACATTATAAATCATCAAAAAGCGCTTGAAATTATGATAAAAGAATGATTTTATATGAAAAAAGAAGTTTTTTTGAAAAAATTGGTAAAAAAGACTTGCACTAAATAGAAATATATGATATAAAATAATAGGTGTCTATAGCGATATAGATTCCACTCTCATATGTGGGGCACCCATTCCCTCATATATAAACATCCCAGGGTGCCCCGTCCTATGCTTGGGGAGCGGTAGCGATACCGCTCTTTTTTATTGCCATAATTCAGCCTTCCTTTACTTTTTAAAGTAAATATAGTATCATTAATAACGTATGGGTAGATATGTAATTCGTACAATATATGAATTAGGAAGAAAGGATACATAACTATAATGGGAAAGTATTTTGGAACAGATGGATTTAGAGGAGAGGCCAA
Source organism: uncultured Lachnospiraceae bacterium (assembly GCA_964583045.1). Taxonomy (GTDB): domain Bacteria; phylum Bacillota; class Clostridia; order Lachnospirales; family Lachnospiraceae; genus JAVBSN01. Next base: position 685 of record CAZOUU010000079.1, read on the forward strand.
TGTAGACCTTACAGTTGAGCATGCATATAAAGTAGGAAGATATCTAGGATATTATTACGGTAAGAAAACTAGAGGAGATAGAGCAAGAGTAGTTATAGGAAAAGATACAAGACGTTCTAGTTATATGTTTGAATATGCGTTGGTATCAGGACTTACTGCCAGCGGAGCAGATGTATATCTTATGCATGTAACCCCTACGCCTAGCGTATCATATATGGTTAGGATAGATGAGTTTGACTGTGGTATTATGATATCGGCTAGTCATAATCCGTATTATGACAATGGAATAAAGATTATAAATGGTCAAGGCTATAAATTAGAAGCAGATGTAGAAAAAGAGATAGAAGACTATATAGATGGTATTATACCAGAGGTACCACTAGCCAAGAGAGATAAGATAGGAAGAACTACAGACTACTCGGCTGGTCGTAATAGATATATAGGCTATCTTATGACTTTGGCTACACGTTCATATAAGAATATAAGAGTAGGATTAGATTGTGCCAATGGTGCATCGTCTACAGTAGCAAAATCTGTATTTGAAGCGCTAGGTGCGAAGGTATACGTGATTAGTTCTCAACCAGATGGTACAAATATTAATGATGGATGCGGTTCTACACATATGGAAGCTCTACAAAAACACGTACTAGACCTTGGGCTAGATGTAGGATTTGCCTATGATGGAGATGCAGACAGATGCTTGGCAGTAGATGAAAAGGGCGAGATTATAGATGGAGATAAGATACTATATATGTGTGGTAGATACCTTGCAGATAGAGGTGAGTTAGCTAACAATACAGTAGTAACCACTATTATGTCTAACTTAGGACTATATAAAGCTTTTGATAAAAAGGGAATACGATACGAAAAGACAGCAGTAGGAGATAAATATGTATTTGAGAATATGATGGAGAATGGACATTCTCTTGGTGGAGAACAATCGGGTCATATCATATTCAGTAAATATGCTACTACAGGTGATGGTATACTCACTTCCATAAAGATGATGGAGGTTATGATAGAGAGTAAGAGAAAGATATCAGAACTATTTACTAGCTTAGAAATATATCCACAGCTACTAGTTAATGTAAGAGTAAAGGATAAGCCAGCAGCTAGAGCTGATAAGGATGTACAAGAGACAGTTGCCACTATCGAGAAGGAGCTAGGCGAGGATGGACGTATTCTTATAAGAGAGAGCGGCACTGAGCCAGTAATTAGAGTTATGGTAGAAGCTAAGAGTGATGAATTATGTCACAAATATGTACATCAGGTAGTGGATTTGCTAAAGGCCAATGGACACGAAGCACAGTAGTAATGTGAGGAATAATTAATGGGAAAAAATAAGAATGCAAAGAGTAATACCAATAATAAAAACCTAGAAACTACTCTTGTATTTATTCTAAAAAGTATATTGTATTTATCCATATTATCCATATTCTTTGGAGTAATGGCTATAGATAACTGGCAGTTGCTTGTATTATCCAGAACTGCAGGTATTACATTGTCTACATTTATCATAGTGGGACTTATGCTTATATCCATATATGGTAAATGTGATATAGGTAAGAGAAAAAGTAAACCTATAATCTATTCGGTTACTTTAGCTACATTAATGACAGATGTGATAACTTATGTACAATTGACAGTGATGAATGCCAATGCAGCTACGAATTATAAATTTAGATTTGATAATATAGGGCTATTACTTGTAGCTATGCTATTACAGGTAGTATGTATTATATTATTTACCTATGCGGGAAATTATATATATTTCATTATATATGATCCGGAAAAGACATGTATAGTTACCTCTTCGCAGCAGAGTCTAGATGAGGTGGTATATAGGATATCTAAGTACAAGAAACAATATAAGATATGTTATGTCATAGATTACAAGGATCCAGATGTAAGAACTTATATATTAAAATCAGATACTGTATTTATATATGATGTACCAGTTGATATAAGAACGGATATTATGTCTTTTTGCTATCAAAATATGAAGAATATATATATTAACCCAGAGATGTCAGATGTAGTGGAATTTAATTCGGATCATGTAGTATTAGATGATATGTCTATGCTTGCAGCAGGTACATCAGGATTAACTATGGAGCAGAGATTTGTAAAACGAACTATGGATATAGTTATTTCTCTTGTCGGAATCATTATATCGGCTCCGATTATGTGCATATGTGCTATAGCCATTAAGCTAGAGGATGGTGGAAAAGTATTTTTTAAGCAGAATCGAGCTACCAGAGATGGTAAGATATTTTCAGTATATAAGATAAGAACTATGAAAGAAGATGTAGAGAATTATTCTTCTGTAGAAGATGATGAAAGAGTAACTAAGGTGGGAAGAATTCTTAGAAAATATCGTATAGATGAATTTCCACAGCTAATAAATGTACTTAAAAGTGAGATGAGTATAGTAGGTCCTAGACCAGAAATGTTAAGCAATATATTTATATATACTGAGGAACTCCCTGAATAGATTAAGAGTAAAGGCGGGACTTACAGGTTATGCGCAGATAGCAGGAAAATATAACACATCACCTAAGGACAAGCTTATATTAGATTTGATGTATATAGAAGACTATAGCTTACTAATGGATATAAAACTTATATTTCAAACCCTTATAGTACTACTTAAAAAAGATTCAACTGAAGCATTTGGTTGTGACAAACATAAGATAGAATTTATAAGCTATAGTGAAGATGTGGATTACAATAATCAAGATTACATTCAAGAAGTAGAGAATAATCCTAAACAGTAGGGGGATATATGGTAGAGATACTATTGGCTACGTATAATGCTGAGACATATATAAGAGAACAGATTAATTCCATATTGGAACAGAGTTATACGGATTGGCGACTATATGTTGCAGATGATGGCTCTAGGGATAATACATTAGAATTATTAGAGAATTATCATATGGCATATCCGAAACAGATTAATTATGGAAGAAATGATATACCAAGTGGCTCTGCAAAGAACAATTTCCTACGACTTACTAAGGCAGCAAATGACAGAAACTCAAGTGAATATTTTATGTATTGTGACCAGGATGATATATGGCATAGTAATAAGATAGAAGTATCCCTTCGACGTATGAAACAATTAGAAGATAAATATGGAGTGGAAGTACCTCTTTTAGTTCATACAGATCTTAGTGTGGTAGATGACACAGGAAACATAGTAGCAGAATCATTTCTAGATTATATGAATCTTCCTAGAAAAAAGGATGTTAGAGATGTAATTATACAAAATAGCGTAACTGGTTGTACTATCATGATGAATAAGGCATTGCTAAGACTTGTAAGCGAATTAGAAGAAGATGCCCCTATACTTATGCATGACCATGGAGCAGCAATACTAGCAGCTATATATGGAAGAATAAGCTTAGTTGATGAATCGACTATGGATTATAGACAACATGGTGATAATCAAGTAGGAGCCAGTAATGCAAATAGTTTAAGGTATAAACTAGGTAGATATAAAAGAGGAAAAGAAAGTTTTAGAGATGATATGAATGCATCCTATAAACAAATAGAATATATTATAGATCATTATGGTATGCCGGATAATATTAAACCGGTAGTAGCAGATATGTTGAGAGAATATTCGAAACTATATAGTAAGAGTAGTAGAGAGAAGAGAAAATTCTTCAACAAATATAAAGTATACAAGAATGGACACACTAGAAAAATAGTACAGATGATTTGGTCCTAGAGGAGAGACATGAAGGTTAGTGGAGGCATAGTAACATATAATTCTCATGATGATATAGTAAAATGTATAGAATCCATATTAGAACACACTAAAGGTATAGACTTCACTTTGTATGTATCTGATAATTGTTCAGTAGACGATACAGTAGAAGAGGTAAGACTGCATTTTCCACAGGTAATAATACTAGAAAATAAGGAAAATGGCGGCTATGGCTATGGACATAATAAGGTCATAGAGGTAATAGATAGTGACTATCATTTTGTTATTAATCCAGATATAGTATTAGAAGAGAATACTATAGGTAATTTGGTAAATTATATGGAGGCACATAAAGAAGCAAATATAGGTCAAGTAACCCCTAAGGTATTGAATATGGATGGCAGTGAGCAGTTTTTACCTAAACGAAATCCGAGTATTAAGTATGTTGTGTTGAGTAAATTCCCAGGTTTTAAGGGCTACAGAAGAAAATACACCAGGCAGGAGGAGGCTTTGGGAAATAGAGAAGCTGCTACAGAGGTAGAACTAGCTACAGGATGTTTTTTTGGATGTCCTACTAGAGTGTTAAAAGAGCTTAGCGGGTTTGATAGTAGGTACTATATGTATTTTGAAGATGCGGATCTATCTAGAAGAATAATAAACAAGGGATACAAGGTTATGTTTTACCCCTTAACATATGTAAAACATGATTGGCATAGAGAGAACACTAAGAGTCTTAGAGGAATAAAGAACTTTTTACATTCTATGACTAAGTATATGAGAGTATGGAGAAGATAGTTATCATAATGCAATATGTGAGTTGAAAAAAGCACATAATTATGATAGTATGACAATATCTGTGTAAATAATAAAACGGAGGAAGAAAAATGAGAACATATTTAGTAACAGGCGGAGCTGGTTTTATCGGTTCAAACTATATCCATTACATGTTTAAAAAGTATGATAATGAGATAAGAATAATTAATGTAGACAAGTTAACTTATGCAGGAAATTTAGAGAACCTTAAGAGTGTAGAGGATAGAGATAACTATACATTTGTTAAGGCTGATATATGTGATAGCGATGCTATAGCAAAGGTATTTGCGGAGAATGATATAGACAGAGTAGTACATTTTGCTGCAGAGAGTCATGTAGACAGAAGTATTAAGAATCCAGAGATATTTGTAGAGACTAATGTATTAGGAACTCTAGTTATGCTTAACGCAGCTAAGAATGCTTGGGAATTACCAGATGGTACCTTCAAGGCAGGTAAGAAGTTCTTACATGTATCTACTGATGAGGTATATGGTTCACTAGAAGAAGAGGGTTCATATTTCTATGAGACTACTCCTATAGATCCACATAGTCCATATTCAGCTAGTAAGGCATCATCAGATATGCTAGTTAAGGCCTATATAGATACGTATAAGTTCCCAGCTAATATAACTAACTGTAGTAATAACTATGGTCCTTATCAGTTCCCAGAGAAGCTTATACCACTTATCATTAACAATGCATTACAAGGTAAGGATTTACCTGTATATGGAGATGGTAAGAATGTACGTGACTGGTTATATGTAGCAGATCATGCTAAGGCTATAGATATGGTACAAGAAAAAGGTCGTCTAGGCGAGAGATATAACATAGGTGGACATAACGAAAAACAAAACATCGAGATTATCAATATAATTATAGAGACATTGCAAGAGATGCTACCAGAAGGAGATCCTAGAGCCAAACTAGTAAGTACTAATCTTATAAAATATGTAGCAGATCGTAAAGGTCATGATAAGAGATATGCTATAGCACCAGATAAGATTAAGTCGGAGATAGGCTGGGAGCCAGAGACTATGTTTGCAGAAGGAATTAAGCTTACAATCAAATGGTTCTTTGAGAATGAAGACTGGATGAAGAATGTAACTTCAGGCGATTACCAGAAGTATTATCAGGATATGTATAAATAAAATATTTGTACAGAATTTATAGAAATTTTATAATTGTTCTTATAGGAATGTGATATAATTCGTTGTATCACATTCTTTTTTTTGATAAATCGGATTCACTTTTCTTCGAAAAAGATAAATCGGATTCACTTTTTCTTCGAAAAAGATAAATCGGGACCAATCGGTCGAATTTTCACATTTCATTTAATTAAATACTAGGAGGGATGCCTATGAGATTGTAGATTATTTTTTTGTAGTATGTTGCGTTTGATTACATAATAATTTATAATGGAGGAGACATAAGTGCTGATAAAGAAGTGTGCGAAGAGATGTTGCGAACTCTTATGGATGACCGAAAATTAGAAGTTATAAAAGTAACACCTCAAAGGACAATAACGAGTCTGCATAGAGAAGTAGTTTTGGATGTATTGTGTAAATTGGGAAGTGGAGAAAATGTTAATATAGAAGTTCAAAAGGGTAATAATAATGACGATATAAGAAGAACTAGATTTCATTTATCTTCTATAACTTCAAATATTACTCCTAAGGGGACAGAGTTTAGAGATGTACCAAATGTAACTATTATTTATATATCAGAATATGATGTGCTAAATAATAATCAGGCAGTTACAATGTGCGAAATGTGTGAGCTTGTAGGCAAGAAATATGTACCTATAGGCGATGGAGCAAGAATATATTACGCCAATACAGTAGTACACGATAATACGGATAAATCAGAACTGCTAGCACTCTTATTAAAGGATAGTGCCTTTGAGAGTGATAAGTTCCCTAGACTAAGCAATGCAGTTAGATATTTTAAAGAGGATAAGAAGGGGGTGCAGAATATGTGTACAATAGTTGAAGAATATGCTAATAAAGTGAAGCTTGAAGGAAAACTTGAAGGAAAGCTTGAAGAAAAGCTTGAATTGGTAGAAAGACTAATAGAATCAGACTTAGGATTAAGTGATGAAAAGATTTCTGAACTAACCTCTCTTTCTATCGAAGAAGTATCAGCGATTCGTAATCGGGAATAGTGGTGGTTAAGGCGCTGATTTGTACAGAATTTATAGAAATTTTATAATTGTTCTTATAGGAATGTGATATAA
>CAZOUU010000080.1:0-535 GCA_964583045.1 uncultured Lachnospiraceae bacterium
AGGTACACTTTAAATCGAAAATATTATTATCATTAAGGAAGAATTTGAAAACTGTGTTAAGCTAGCTAAATATTGTCTTACTACTCTAGGTCTTGAAAATGATGTAACATATCGTATGTCAAAATGGGATCCAGAAAACAGTGATAAATATCTAGGAACTGCTGAAGAATGGGATACAGTTCAAGATGCTATGCGTGTTATCTTAGATGATATAGGACTTGATTATACTGAAGAAGCTGGTGAGGCAGCATTTTATGGTCCTAAGCTAGATATTCAGGCTAAGAATGTATATGGTAAAGAAGATACTATGATTACTATACAGTTAGATATGTTCCTATCAGAGAGATTTGATATGTACTATATAGATAAGAATGGAGAGAAGAAGAGACCATACATTATCCATAGAACATCTCTAGGTTGTTATGAAAGAACCCTTGCATGGTTAATAGAGAAATATGAAGGCGCATTTCCTACTTGGTTATGTCCAGAGCAGGTACGTATACTACCTATATCGGAGAAACATCATGAGTATGCT
>CAZOUU010000080.1:545-7441 GCA_964583045.1 uncultured Lachnospiraceae bacterium
AAAAAGGTACAGAAGGCTTTAAGAGAAGCAGGAGTTAAGGTTACTGTAGATGAGAGAGCAGAAAAGATAGGCTATAAGATACGTGAAGCAAGGCTTGAAAAACTGCCATATATGTTAGTGCTTGGAGCAAACGAAGAGGAAGAAGGCACAGTATCAGCAAGACGAAGAGGAGAAGATGGAGACCTAGGCTCTATGTCCTTAGATAAGTTCATAGCTGATATAACTGAGGAAATAAAGAACAAAACTATAGTTAAGTAATAGATAATTTAGACTATTATCTATAAAAAATTATAAGAATTTTATAAGTATATATATAATAAAAATAAAGTGAGGTAATCAAATTGGCAGAAAAGAAGATTATGCTTGGTAATGAAGCAATAGCCCGTGGAGCATATGAAGCAGGAGTTAAAGTGTCTGCTGCATATCCAGGAACTCCAAGTACAGAGATAAGTGAGAATTTGGTGCAGTACAAAGAGATATATTGTGAATGGTCACCTAATGAAAAAGTAGCTATGGAGGTAGCTATAGGAGCATCTATTAGTGGAGTTAGATCTATGGCATCTATGAAACATGTAGGCTTTAATGTGGCAGCAGATCCTATGTATACAGTATCTTATATAGGTGCGAATGGTGGTATAGTTGCAGTAGTAGCTGATGATCCAGGTATGTATAGTTCGCAAAATGAACAGGATACCAGACAGATATGCAGAGCTGCTCAGGTGCCAGTATTAGAACCCTCTGATAGTCAGGAAGCAAAGGACTTCATGAAATATGCATATGAGTATAGTGAGAAATATGATACTCCTGTAGTAGTTAGAACTACTACAAGACTTGCTCATTCACAAGGTGTTGTAGAATTACAAGATAGAATAGAAGTAGAAGATAAGGCCTATGAGAGAGACATAGCTAAGAATGTAATGATGCCTAATAATGCTATAAAAAGACATATAGTGGTAGAGGAACAGCTTAAGAAGATGGCTGAAGATGCCTCTACAATGCCAGTTAATAAGATGGTCATAAATGATACTAAGATAGGCTTTATAACTAGTGGTATTCCATATACATATGTAAAAGAAGTTATGCCAAATGCATCTATATTAAAATTAGGTTTGGTTCATCCGCTTCCTAAGAGATTAATAGAAGAATTTGCATCGAAGGTAGATAAAATATATGTATTTGAAGAGCTAGAGCCAGTTATAGAAGAACAGGTTAGAGCTTGGGGAATAGAGGTTATAGGTAAAGAAGTATTTACACTTCAAGGCGAATATAGTGCTAATCTTCTTAGAAAAGCATTAGGCCTATTAGATGAGATAAATGAGCCAGCACAAGTTCCTGCTAGACCACCTATCCTTTGCCCTGGTTGTCCTCATAGAAGCGTATATTCGGTGCTTAATAAATTAAAGATACATGCAGCAGGAGATATAGGCTGTTATACGTTAGGCGCAGTGGCTCCTCTTAATGTAGTGGATACTACAGTATGTATGGGTGCTTCTATATCTACACTTCATGGAATGGAAAAGGCTAAAGGTAAAGAATATATTAAGAACTGGGTAGCGGTTATCGGCGATTCCACATTTATGCATACAGGTGTTAACTCACTTATGAATATGGTATATAATCAGGCTACAGGAACAGTTATGATATTAGATAACTCAACTACAGGTATGACAGGACATCAAGACCATGCGGCTACTGGTAAGACTCTTCAAGGAGAGGTAGTTCCAGCTATTAATATCTATAATCTATGTAAGGCTATAGGAGTTAAGAATGTAGTAGAGGTAAATGCATTTGACATAGAGGAATTAGAAAAGGTTATTAAAGCAGAAGTAGCAAAGGATGAGGTGTCAGTTATTATCACTAAATCACCTTGTGTGTTGTTGAAAGAGGTACATTTCCCTAATAAATGTATAGCTATATCAGATAAATGTAAGAAATGTGGAGCATGCTTAAGACCAGGCTGCCCAGCACTTACTAAGAATGAAGATGGAACTATATCAATAGATGAGACTATGTGTAATGGTTGTGGCTTATGTAAGAGGCTATGTAAGTTTGATGCTATAGAGGAGGTGGCTAAATAATGGATACTAAGAATATTATGATAGTTGGTGTTGGCGGTCAGGGTACATTATTAACTAGCCGTATCCTAGGTGGTATAACTTTACAGGCTGGCTATGATGTAAAATTATCAGAAGTACATGGGATGGCACAACGTGGTGGTTCGGTAGTTACATTTGTAAGATATGGTGATGAAGTCGCTGAACCTATAGTAGAAGTAGGTCAGGCAGATGTACTTATAGCCTTTGAGAGATTGGAAGCCTTAAGATATGCTCATTTTCTAAAGGAAGGTGGAGCATTGGTAGTCAATAATCAGAGAATAGATCCTATAACAGTAGTTACTGGAGTGGCTACTTATCCAGAGAAGATTATAGAGAAGCTAGAGAAAAAATATAAAGTATATTCTGTAGATGCTATGGAAGAGGCAAAGAAATTAGGAAATACAAGAGTATTTAATAATATTGTATTAGGACTTGCCGCACAGCATATGGACTTTACAAAAGAGGATTGGTTAAGAGTTATAGAAAATACAGTTCCAGCAAAGACCATAGATATAAATAAGAAAGCATTTTTAGCAGGCTATGAATCATAGAGTAAAATAAAAGCATAGGAGGAAGTTACAAGATGATATGGAATGAAGCAAGAGAATGTATGAGTCGTGACGAGATGGCTAATCTTCAGGGTGCCAGACTTAAGAAGGTAGTTAATCGTGTATATCACAATGTAGAACCATACAGAAAAAAGATGCAGGCAGTAGGACTTGAACCAGGTGATATAAATAGTTTAGAAGATCTAGATAAACTACCATATACCACCAAGGATGATTTGAGGGATAATTATCCGTTTGGTCTATTTTCTGTACCGATGACAGATATAGTTAGGCTACATGCTTCTTCAGGAACTACTGGTAAAGCAACTGTAGTTGGTTATACTAGAAGAGATATAGAGATATGGAGTGAATGTGTAGCTAGATGTTGTTCGATGGCAGATTTATGTAGAGATGATATAATTCAAGTAGCATATGGCTATGGATTATTTACAGGTGGACTTGGTGGACACTATGGTGCAGAACATCTTGGTGCTACTGTAGTGCCTATGTCTACAGGAAATACAAAGAAGCTTATAGATATGATGATAGATTTTAAGGCAACTGGACTTATGTGTACGCCATCTTACCTTATGCATATAGCTGAGATTATAGAAGAAAGAGGAGTAAAAGATCAAATTCACCTTAAGGCTACTCTTAATGGTGCTGAACCTTGGACTGAGAATATGCGTAAACAGATAGAGACCAGACTTGGAATACATGCTCATGACATATATGGACTTAGTGAGATTATGGGACCAGGTGTGGCCTGTGATTGTATTCATCATGCAGGACTTCACGTACATGAGGATCATTTCTTGCCAGAGATTATAGATCCTAATACCTTACAGCCTATAGCTTCAGGCGAGACAGGAGAATTAGTATTTACTACTCTTACTAAAGAAGGTATACCACTTATTCGATATCGTACAAAGGATCTTACAAGCATTACCTATGATAAGTGTGAATGTGGTAGAACTACAGCTAGAATATCCAGATTTAAAGGACGTTCAGATGATATGCTAATTATACGTGGTGTAAATGTATTCCCATCTCAAGTGGAATCGGCATTGCTTACAGTAGATGGTATTACACCAAACTACCAGATTATTGTGGATAGAGTAAATCATCAAGACACATTGGATATACTAGTAGAGGTAGAGGATAGATTCTTCTCAGACGAGATTAAGGAATTAGAAAACCTTACTAAAAAGATTGGACATACAGTACAACAAGCTATAGGATTAGCAGCTAAGATTAAATTAGTAGAGCCAAAGACTATCGAGAGAAGTATGGGTAAGGCTGTACGTGTAATAGATAAGAGAAACCTAGATAACTAATCACCTGTAAAGGAGGACTATATATGTATATAAAACAACTTACAGTTTTTATAGAAAACAGAGAAGGACGTCTTGAAAAGGTATCAGACACATTAAAGGCTAATGGTATAAATATAGCATCGCTAAGCTTAGCAGACACTAGTGAATATGGTTTGCTAAGAATGATAGTTTCTGATCCGGAAAAAGCAAAACAGGTATTAAAAGAAAATGGATTTTCGGCTATGCTTACAGATGTATTGGCAGTAAGAATAGCAGATGAGGTAGGAATGCTTCAACCCTTGCTAAAGGCATTATCAGATAAGACTTTAAATATAGAGTATATGTATGCACTAACCAATGGTGGAAATAATGCTGCTATGATAATTAAAGTAAATAATCTTGAGAAAGCAGTGGCAGCTATTAATGATTCTAAATTGGAGCTGGTATCTGCTGAGGAAGCTTATACTGTTAATAAATAATGGGTACCGTCGCAACAACAGGCATCACCACAACAAACGCTTAATTTTGTAAAGTAAATAAGGCTAGATACTTAATTTTATGTATAGAAAACTTGATTTTCTTTTGAAATGAAAGCGGAGAATGATTCAAAATGGGCAAATTGTATCAAAATCGATATAAATTAAAGGAAATGCCAACAAGTTAACGGATAATTAAGATAAAAAAGGCAAGTTGTCGAATAATCAGATAACTTGCCAAATTTTATGTATTTACAAGGGATAATACGAGGTGTAGTATAAATCTAACGAGAAATATATGGAGAAAGGATAGATTCTATGAAAGCTAAATACGATGAAGTTTCAAGAAGGCAGGTCGGTATGTATGACCCCAAGTTTGAACATGATAATTGTGGTATTGGTGCTGTGGTTAATATAAAGGGTATCAAGACACACCAAACAGTAGCAAACGCACTGAAGATAGTTGAAAATCTAGAACATAGAGCCGGCAAAGACGCCGAGGGACAGACTGGAGATGGAGTAGGTATGTTTTTCTTCCCACAAGACGAGCTAAAGAAAAATCAAGCCAAGAAGATGTTTGAGATAATAGTAGAAAAAGAAGGTATAGAATTTATATGCTGGAGAGAGGTTCCTACTAATCCTAAGATATTAGGTAAGAAGGCTATAGATGTAATGCCTTGTATAATGCAAGCCTTTGTAAGAAGACCTAAAGATGTAAATAAAGGATTAGATTTTGATAGAAAATTATATGTAGTAAGAAGAGTATTTGAGCAATCTAACGAGGACAGCTATGTAGTATCACTATCTAGCAGAACTATAGTATATAAAGGTATGTTCCTTGTAGGACAGCTTAGATTATTCTTTAAGGATTTACATGATGGGGATTATGAATCAGCTATAGCATTAGTTCATTCACGTTTTTCTACTAATACAACACCTAGCTGGTTAAGAATATAATGGTAGATATACAGATGTGGTAGCTGCAAGCTATCTATATCCTCCGACGGTTGGTAAGATAAATGAGACCGTTTATGGTAAAGCGAATGGAACAATCACAGGTACGGATGACACTATGGAATACCGTAAAGACAATGAGACTACTTATACATTGGTAACGGACGTATCTATAACAGGTCTTGGGATGGGAACTTATTACATTCGTTATGCCGAAGCTGATGGGAAAAAGGCATCATTAGATACTAAGGTGGTAATTGATGCAGATCAGAAATTATCGGTTACTTTTCCTACAGAAATAGAGTGTAATACCTATGGATATAAGATAAAAGATGTGACAGATGCATCTGTAAACGTGAGAATTGATAAAAATTATACGTTTACCCTCGTATTAGTAGATGGAAAGCCTGCGGGTGATGGAAGTATGAAGGTATATCTGGATGAGGAATCTGCAAATCCGCTGGAGCCAACTGTAATTGGAAATGAGTATACTTTTACTATTCCAAATGTTCAGGCTGATCATACAATCAAAGTAGCTGGAGTGGAGCATTATACAGATGAATTAACTGTTTCACCGGTTACATTCAGCAGAGATTATAAAGAGACCAAACCAGAAGGTGAAGCTTTAATTATCACAAATAATGGAACAAGAAAGGGAATGATTGCGTCCGTTACAATTGGTGGAACTGATGAGAGTGAATTTGAAGCAATTACAGTTCATAGTACAGCTGTTCCGGTAAATGGAACATTAGAGACTTATAAGATTCAGCCAAAAGCAAAGATTGATACAGGTATTTATCATGCAACGATAACAGTAACATATTATAAAGATGCCGCAAAAACAGATAATTCTGGTACAACAACAGCAGATATTACCTATACGGTTAATTCAAAAGAGCTTACCGAAGGCGAGGTAAAACTGAGCAAGACCACTATGTATTATACAACGGGAGAATTAAAACCAGTTCTCGTGGACAAAGAGGGAAATACCATAGCTGCAGGTGAATATGCGGCAATTTATCACAATAATGTTGCAATAGGTGACAATGCAACTGTTGAAATAACAAATATCCCAGGTGGTAATTACACAGTTCCAAACAAGACGTATACATTTTCTATTCAATATCTTCCTACCGAAGTTGCTGTCAGCCTTTCGGGAACCAAGGCAGATGGAACCATTACTTCTGAAAAGACAGCAACAGTGAAGGTGGATAAGGCTGCACCTTCAGACCTTACTATTCACCTGGAAGAGAATCAGTGGAAGAATTTTATTTCAGCTATTACCTTTAATTTAATCTATAAAGATAATAAGAATGTGACATTAACCGCAACGGATGCTGCATCTGAGGTGACAATATACTACTATATTTCTACCAGTGAACTATCCTTGGATGAAGTAAAGGGTAATGTTTTATGGAAGAGATATTCATCGAAGTTTGGTATTCAAGAGGGCAAGAATATCGTTTATACCAAAGCGGTAGATGAAGCAGGCAATGTAATCTATTC
>CAZOUU010000081.1:0-7415 GCA_964583045.1 uncultured Lachnospiraceae bacterium
CTTCTTCGGCTTTCTTTCTTGCTTCTTCTTCGGCCTTTATTCTTGCCTCTTCTTCAGCTTTCTTTCTTGCTTCTTCTTCGGCCTTTATTCTAGCTTCTTCTTCGGCCTTTATTCTTGCCTCTTCTTCGGCTTTCTTTCTTGCTTCTTCTTCGGCCTTTATTCTTGCCTCTTCTTCGGCTTTCTTTTTGGCTTCTTCCTCTGCCTCTAATTTTGCTGATTCTGCTGCAAAATCATCATCATCCTCGTCATCATCAAAATCAATATTATATGCACCTTTTACATCATGTGTATCAACTGGTGCCTGATTAATAGGTAATACACTTATAAGATCATCATCCTCGTCTTCCTCAATAGGAATATCTTCTGTCTTTTCTGGTGTTACCCATGTAGTTTCTTCGTCATCTATCTCGTCTTCGTCATCATCATCTAAAATAATTGTTTTTGGCTCTTCATGTAACACCGCCTGAATAGCCCCTATATCAAGTTCTACTGTATTTTCATCTACCTTATCACTCTTTGAATCTTGCTCTGTTAACCCTACTGCACTGTCAGAAATACCTAAACCGTCTAAGCCTTGAGTAGGATTACTTAAACTTGGTCCCTCTACAATTGGTCCATTTAAGGATGGTCCACCCGCTGTCGGATTATCCAATGTAGGTCCATCCGGTTCAGAATCTAATCCCATCTCTTTTCTCTTACGTTGTCTAAGATTTTCTTCTAGACGCTTAGCTTCTTCTGGTGAGATAGTTCTAAACTGAGTGTTTTTTTCTGTTCCAGTTTTAGCCGTGGAATTATTTTTACCATACATAGCTTGAGCTTCTTGTTCTTGGCGCATTTTTGCTTCTTTGGCAGCTCTCTCTTTTTCAACCTGCTTTCTTACAGCCTCGATTAATTGTTCTCTTTGATTCATAGCCTTAGACTTTATTCTTTTTTCTGCTTCTATTTTTTCTTTTTCTTCTTTTTTCATTCTTTCTAAATCATTCTCTTGTATCTGCATGTCGTCAGTCCTCTTCTCCTGCTGTTTTTCATTCTTCGGAACATCTTTCGATATGTTCTTATTATTAGATTGACTTGTTACGGTTTTCTCTTCTACGTTCTCCTCTGAACGAGAAAACGTATTTTGCCTTCGATACATCTTTTCCTTTATCTCCAGCAATCTAGCTTTTTCTTCCTCAGCTTGTTTCTTTGGATCAATCGACTCTGTATCTGATATCTTGTCAGATGTCTTTTGGATATCCTCTACTTTTTCTTTACTATCTTTAACAAAAGCTTCATAAAGATTATTTACCCTCTGTTTACTAGATTCTTCTCTTCTGGATAATTCTGCGTTATATTCCGCTTCCCTGGTTGCACGAGCTGCCTTTATCTCCGCTTCTCGTTTTTCCCTAAGCTTACGCATTACTTCATCTTCTTCTAAAATAAAATCATCCTGATTATTATATTTTACTCCGGAATTATTCGTCTTTTTAGAATTTCCATTATCACCCTTTAGTGAAAATGCCATTTAAGAATCATCTTCTTTCCTTTAATGTAGTAAGTATGTCTCTCATACTTACGCTAACTATTAAACCAGCCTTAGATGCAGCTCTATCATACGGAGGCATATACCTCCTCAAAAGCTCATCGTCCATATGATTAACATATACTGGTATTTCCTGCTCTTTTTCATTATCTATGCCTAATGAAGCTAATAATTTCTCCGCTTCTTCTTGTAATTTTGCTTCTTCTTGTATCTTAGTATCCAATTTCTCTACGTTTTTCCACAAATTATCACTTACGTCTATAATCTCTACAGAATCTATATCATCTGATTCAAGCATCTCTTCTTCGTAGCATATCTGTGTATCCTCGGCGGCGGATGTAACTGCATCTTCTATAGCTTCCTCAATACTAGAAGTATCTTCTTGGGTTTCTTCAACTTTAGAGGAAGTATCCTCTTCTATAGCTTCAGCTTCTACCTTATCCTCTAGTACTGTATTATCCCTATTAGCATTTAACTCTTCTATAGCACTGTTATCATAGTTTTTACTATCCTCTTCAAAGTCAAACCTAGGTGGATTAAGACTTTCTAACTCGCCATGTAATTCTTCTTCCAAATTCTTTATATATTCATCAGTTAGAGGCACCTCATAAGCTGTCTTTTCTTCTTCTAGCTTTCTAGCAATGTTTTCTTGGTTTTCCATTAATCTCTTAAGTATGCTGGCAGCCTCTGGCATATTCTCAACTATGTCTTCATCAATGCCATCCTGACCAAGCTCTCTAGATTTGTATTTCTCTCTTAAATCCTCTGGTCTAGACACATCCACCTTAATCTCGTCATAAGAGGGGATGCCCTCATCTATATCTTGCTTTGCTACCTCTACTAATCGTATTAACTTATCTTTATCTTCTTCAACCGTACTAGTCTCTAAAGGCATTATAGCTTCAGCCTCTACTCTTATATCAGTTTGTTCATCCGACTGACCTACTTCTACAGTGTGAACATCCTCTAATATATCAGAATCCTCTGCCTTAGCTTCTGACACTATATCAGTTATAGTTATAGGTTTTTCTTCCTCTTCTATAACTGTAGCCATATCCTCTATAGCTTTTTCTTCCTCTGTATCTATGTGCTTAGCAGGCTTTGCCTTTACTATATCCTCTACAGTAAATAAAGTCTCTTCTGCATCCTTCTTATTTTTCTTACCAAACAGTTTAAATTTCTTATTCTTAGGTTCTTCTATAACAGCTTCTTCATTACTATCTTCATCAGTATCTATGGACTCCTCTGTTATAGCACTCTCCATATCCTCTGGCTTTGTTGAATCATCATTGTCTTTCTTCTTAGCATCATTTTTTTGCTTCTTAGCCTTCTTATTTATCTTTTTGCCAAATGCAAATCCTGACTCTTCTACATCATCAATCATACTAACAATTACTGGATCTTTAGGAAACATACGCTCATAATCTCTGGCCAACTGTTCCTCTTCCATAATAGCTATCTCCGAATCTGTATTTTGTTCTAATTCTTCCACCAATGGATATCTGTAAAATGAGGTGGCTACATCAAATTCACCTGAAATTAAATCCTGAGCAAGCTGAGCATATCTACTTCCTTTGAATAAGTCTATAACATGTCTGCATTCCTCAACTGCCTTATCTTCTCTACCAGCAATGGAATATAGCAAGGCTAATTCAAATATCCACTTATCCTCTTCTTCCTCATCACATATAGGTAATAATAATGCTAACAATTCTTTAGGATCTGCATGTCGTGCTTTCCTTAACATATACTCTAGATGTATTCTGCCTCGCTTATCATACTCTTCATTGAACCTATACTGTTCAAAATACTTTTCAGCTCTTGTAAAATATCCCATATGAAGATATAAACGTATTATAGAATATATAATCCTGTTACCTTCTGGAGACATAGCATGAGCCTTCAGCAAGACTTTTCTACTCTCTTCATATCTTCCATTCTCTATGTATATTTCTCCACATAATCTAAGAAATTGAGGATTATATGATTTATCCAAATCCTGTTCTTCAACTAGGTCTAAAGCTTCCCAATATTCCTTTGCTTCAGCTAACTCTTTAATTTTGTTTACGCTAGTCATATTTATGCCAGTCTTCATTATATTGCACCTCACAAAATCACTCTTTTTAGTTTAACATAAGTATATTTCTTTGACAACAATAATTAGTACTGCAAACCATCAAAATATTCCTAACAATATCTAGTATTAACTATAGATTTAACTGTATATCTAATACTAGTTTTCTTCAAAAATTCTCTCTACTTTTTCAAGTACAGTCTCTTTCATATTGCCTCTGGTTTTCTCGTATTGTAAGCCAGACTCCATAGTCTCTAATAGTTCCATTCTATACTTAGAATCAATCTCTTTTATATATTCCATCAGGATGTTCTTTATACCCATTACATCTGGTTCTAGCTTCATTCTCTTAAGCATATCCTCATAGTTAAATGAAAATGTCTTTCTTAGATCAGCTTCCTTACGCTGACATACTGCACACTCTTCATCTCCTGCTGCGTTAATATATCCACAGTTACATATCCATGTAGAACCATCAGATTTGTATTTAACCACTGCATCTAAGCCCTTTTTCTCTTTCAAGCCTTCTAATCTCTTACTGCTAAGCATTATATCTATAGGTAAATCATTACAGGTAACTACATCCTTAGAGGTAACATACTTTTTAACATATACCTTAGCCTCTTTAATTATCTTTATATCCTTCTCTGGTAATTTGCAGTATATGTATTCAGACTCTAAAATAGTTATATTGTTCTTCTCGAATACAAAATCTACTCCCTGAATAAGTAATTTCTCATCATAGAAATTAGTTAACTCTATATCTACTCTAACTGCCTTTATCTCGTCTAGATTGTAATTATAAAATATAGTAGATACCTTAGTTTTACCCTTACCATCTCCTACTAAAGATACCTGTACAGGTCTAGGCATAATTTTATTATAATAATTTGTAACCATTAGCTTATTAGACACATATGTACTGCCTTTATCTATTTTCTTAAGTCTAACCGCTGTTCCAGATGCAACTGTACCAACTGAGTTACTTGCAAACTCCGTATAATTAAGAGCAACTCCAATAACTGCATTTGCTCCCTTACTCTTAGCAACTTCACACATATTCTCCAAAGCTGATTCACTGGCCTGCTCTAATTTACTAGTAAATGCCTTACTTTCTTGAGCTGATGCATCCGCAAAATTAGCAGTAATATCTTGAAAAAATCTTGAGCCAAGAGCTATCTGTCCATTTACAAACCCTAAGTAGCCGACCACTTCGTATCCTTCAAACCCAATTCCCGAAGTTAACATAATATCTGTCATATCTAATTCCTCCCAAATTATAATATATAGCACTTCTTACTATAAAAAAGTCTTCATTCTATCCAGAGTGATTATATCACATTACAAAATTAAATCCAATATTTTTTATACATTTTGCACTTATTTACATATTTTTTTGTTAATTATGACTAAAATATTTATTTATATATCTCTCAACCAGCTTTTATTCTACATTAATTGTATATTCTTACATATTTAGGAGTTTTTTTTGTGATAATTGACTCTCCTATACCTACATTTCTAGATAAAATCCTTTCCCTTTTTAAAAGAATAGGTTCTAATATTTTCTCATATGCAATAAAGCACCTAGAAAGTCTTTCTTTAACAAAAGACTGCATAGATGCTATCTTATATAGTGAGAATGTTAAATTGTTAGTTCTGTAATAGTTAGCCTTCAAGGTATCTCATTAGGCTATCATAATTATCCGCTGCCATTCTATAGCCATGGCGATAAAAGCTCTCTAGCTTAGCTTTATTTTGTTCTGTACGAGACGGACATTCTTGTTCAGGTCGTAGCACAAACACTCTGCCTTCTGCCTCTAATTTATCTATATAATCCATAGTCTTATTATATATATAAGGCCTATAATATATACTTCTTATAAGCTCTGGATAATCTCCAAAGGCGGCTATATACACTCTATTTATATTATTGGGAAATTTCTTTCTATATCCTTTATTTCTGGTTAATATTATTACGTTCTTTGTATTTCCACATCTTAGAGAATGTATAATAGGCACTGAATCTGCTAATCCACCATCTAAATACTTCTGTCCATCTATCTCAACTATAGGACTAATAAGTGGCAGGCTGCTAGAAGCTCTACATATATTTAAGATTTTCTTCATAGATGATTTGTCTGATAAATATTCAGCCTTTCCGGTCGTTACATTTGTAACTACCAATTCGCATAAGGTATCCGAATTATAATATACATCAAAATCAAAGGGATATACTTCATTAGGAAATGTATCAAATACCAAATCCATATCAAATAAACTCTTCTTTAGTATAGTATTTTTTATACTATTAATGTATCTATATTCTGCATCTGGCACCATACAATGATAGGTTCTTCCTATCTGCTCTGATACATAATCTACTGCATTGCAAGCACCTGCTGACACTCCTACCACATACGGAAATCTAAGTTTCTTCTCCATATAGTAATCTAATATACCTGAAGTATATACACCTCTAACTGCTCCGCCCTCTAATATAAGTCCTGTGTTATTATACATATTTTCCTACCTATTCTTCTTTATCATCTGATCTATCCTTACCAAATGCATTTTTTATTTTTTCTCTCTTTAATCTTTTACTTTCCTTTTTAAGTCTCTTCGCTTCTTCTAATAATTCTCTACGTCTATTCTCACATTCTTCCACAGTAACTATGTTAATATTATCCTCATTATCCTTTAATATTCTACTAATCTTTTTATATTCATCTGTCTCTATCGGTAGTTCCTTCTTAGCTAATTTATGCTCACTTATATATTTAATCAATGCATATATACAGGCGAAAACCGGAACTCCTAATAGCATACCGAAAAATCCATATAATCCTCCAGCTACTAATATAGATGTAAGCACCCAAAAACCAGATATACCTATGGAATCACCCAATATCAATGGGCCTATTAGATTACCATCCACTTGCTGAAGTATAAGAATAAATATAACAAATACTAAAGCTTCTACTGGATCTATGATAACCAACAAAATCGCACATGGAACTGCCCCCAGAAATGGTCCAAAAAATGGTATAATATTTGTTACTCCAACAATTACACTTATAAGCACTGCATAGTCCATATCCATTGCTGTAAGAGATGCAAAACATAGTATTCCAATAATTATAGAATCTAGTATCTTACCAGTAAAGAAATCACTAAACACTCTGTTAATATAGGCAAAGCCATCTACAATCAAATTTGCCGGCTTTGTATTAAATGCACTATATAAAATCTTTTTTGATTGAGCCTTAAATATATCCTTATTTGCCATAATATATATGGATACTACTAATCCTAATAAGAATTTAAATATCATCATAACTCCACCTAATACTCCTGTGGATACATTCACAATTATGGTATCAAGATTAGGTATAAGCTTATCCGATAAAAAGTTTTCAAAAAATGCATATACCTTTGTTAATCCTTCTAAAAACACATCATCTACATACTTGTTATTAAAATTAATATTTTGAACAAAATCTATGAAGTTCCTATAATATTCAGGCATATTAGTAACCAGTGTCTTAATACTTGTATATAATTGTGGTATTAACATTCTAAAAAAAGCAGCTAGCAAGGCAAGAAAAATAATCTCAGTACATACAATACTGATTGCTCTCGTTACCTTGTCTCTCTGCTTCTCTTTTTTAATCACTCTTTTAAGGATAGGTCCAAATGCTTTTTTCTCCAATAAAGTCAATAGTGGATTAAGCAAAAACGCAATAATAATACCTACAAATATAGGCGCAAATGCTCCTTGTACCGCACTCATAGTTTTCTTGAATTCCTCAGCATTAT
>CAZOUU010000082.1:0-5155 GCA_964583045.1 uncultured Lachnospiraceae bacterium
TCATTGCACTCTGAATTATCAAACACTACCTGATCACTTATATAATAGTCATCATACATAAATTGATTAAACATAAAATATATGTCTGGTTTCTCGCTAAATTCACGAGAATATATAACATATTCCGCTACATCAGTCTCAAAACCCTCTGTAATATCCTTATAATCTAATGTACATGTGACTGTGTAGGCACCAGTAGCCGATTTAGATATCTTAATTGTAGTCAGTTTATTGATACTTGCGGTTACAGGGAAAGTATATGCTCCATTTAGATATCTCGCCCAGGCACCCTTTGCATTTTCATCAGCATCTTCTTTCTCTGCTGCACTTCTTAGTATATCTACTTTGGCTGTATATATAGCACTCTCAGCTAAGGAATCATAGTTACTAGCATCTACTATAAGTGCATCTGTATTAGCATCTAAGGATTTTGCATAGCCTATGTTAGCTGCATTCGGATCTTCCTTTACAGTACTAGAAAGAGCTTTAACCTCTATATTACCTGCATTATCATACAAATAATCATTACCTTTATACTTATTGCCATTATAATCCGTAGCCTCATCATCATATAGTGGTGTATAACCTAACTGCTGCAATGCATACTGTAAAGTATCTATAGTAACCTTACAATCATAGTCTTTATTAAAAGGGCCTACCTTAGATTTAGTATTATATACTATCTCTTTGTAATCTACTGTGCCTGTAGCCTCACCTACATAGCCTATGTGCTTCTCTACAAATTCAGTACCTGTTGGAAAAGATTGTGCATCCTTAAGCATAGCCTCGGTACTAAAATCATAACTCTTAAAGTATTCCATAGTATATTCTGCATAATCAATTGCATAAGACTTTTGCTTACTCACAGAATTAATATTTAATGCTGAAACCAACTGTGTTATAACCGGTATTAATAATATGGAAAATACAACAACGGCAATAAGAATCTCTATTAAACTTACACCTTTATTATTGTTTTTGGCCATAATTCCAACTCCAATCTCTATTCGTATACCTTAACAGAACCGCTCTTAGAAACTTTTACTCTTGATGCCTTCTCGTCTCCAACCACTTTTACGTATACCGGTATACTCATCTCATTGCTAATAGTTACTGTAGCTGTATTCTCATCATCACTACCTGTTTTTATATCGCTTGACTGAATAAGTACAGTAACATCATCACTACTAGTTACTTCTACTTCCTTTTCAGAACCAGCAATACCATACTTAACGTATTTCTTACCATCTACTTCTCTAAATTTGAATGTAATAGCCTCAACCTTATTGTTGTTACTAGTTACATAATTTGCTTCTTTACCTGAACCACTCTGACCTACTATCTTACCATTTACATCACTAGTAGTAGGATTAATCATAGCAAAGAAATCATTAGATTTCTCTATAGTAGCACCACTGTTATCATCATACTTATTTAATCCAGTGGAATTACTTGCAGCGCCCTTGCTACTACCTGTAAATATGTTATCTACACCAGTATCTACATTATCAAGAGTTATAGCATCTAAATCTTCTCTATCGCCCTCTACATCATAATGATTCATAATAAAATCACCCTTATATGCATTAGACTCTTCATCATACTCTATAGACATCTCACTTAATGTAACTCTATACTTATAATTAATTATATAATCCATAAAGCTTTTAAGACCTTCATAAGTACCTATATAAGATACAGGAAACTCTGCACTATATGCTACTAAGCCTGACTCTGCAGGTACTGCAGTACCCTCTGTAGCTACATCTGTAGTAGCCGCTGTAGTATCTGCTGCTGTGGTGGTATCTGTTGCAGTAGTATCTGCTGCTGTAGTAGCTGTTGTATCTGATACTACTGTACCATCATTATTTACTGTAACTGCTCCTGTGCCTAACACATAAAACTGTAGCTTCTCACTTAACTCTACACTATCATATAATAAATCAAATTTTTCATGTGCACCATCTAGGAACATAATAGTATTTTCCTGGTTAAGCTTTGCTGGGAATTTTGCTAATATCTCAGCGTAGTCACCCTCAAGGGTAGTTGTATCATCTATGTACTGTTGTCTATTTGCATCCTTAGCCACCAAATCATTATACTGTGCTGTAAGGATCTGTACTTCTGATTTCATATCATTAGTCTCTGTCACTAATTTGTTGCCAAACAAGAACCAAGTTCCTACTACAATAAGTGCTCCTAGTAGT
The DNA here is from genome assembly GCA_964583045.1 of uncultured Lachnospiraceae bacterium. Taxonomy (GTDB): domain Bacteria; phylum Bacillota; class Clostridia; order Lachnospirales; family Lachnospiraceae; genus JAVBSN01. The sequence continues at coordinate 2,208 of CAZOUU010000082.1, forward strand.
CCAAATAATAACGCTTTTTGTCCGTCTGTTGCTTTCATACTATCAACCCTCCTATTCTGCAGCTTGTGTAGTAGCTTCAGTATCAACTACAGTACCATTATCAGTAGCTTCAGTAGTCTCACTATTATCTACATACACACAAGTAATTTCAAATTTGTACTCTACTTTTCCATCTTGATTATCTGTTTCTCCATCTATGCTGCTAACAAAAGCATCTGTTATAACAGAAATCTTTTTAAGCTCTATAACCATCTTAGCTATCTCTTCATAATTAGTACTAACTGCAGTTATCTCCACTACATCAGCAGAAGACTCAAAAGACTCCACATATGTGTCTTTTGGAGTAGCAGCTTCTAGATTCTTAACAAATTCACTCATGTTCTCATTGGCAGTATAGGTACTCTTTAGCATATTATCTGCATCAGCCTTCTTAGCCTCTGCTGCATCATACTTAGCTATAATATCCTCTATATCCTTAACACTAGCTATCTGTGAGTTCACGTAATCTTTTTGTTTTTGAACATTGTTTTTCAAGACTATACCAAGCACACTACCACTAGCAGATACAATAATACAAACTACTAAAACTGCTATACCTATATTAGCAAGTCCTGTTGTATTAGTATTCTTAGAGGAATCACCATATGCAAAGTTAATAGGGTCTATAGCGGCACCAATAGGTGCTATCAAATATACTGGATTGTATATCTTTAGGTTAATCTTATCATCAAACTTAACATTATATAAGCTATCCATTATTCTAGTTGATATATTAAGTTGAATCTTGAATAATCCATCAATACCACGGATAAGTGCACCATCACCTGTAAGGAACACATCATCTATAGGCTTATCTGGATTCTTGGAAGCATAATAATCCATTACACGTCCTATGTTATTAATCAAATATCTAAATGCGCCAGTGGCTGCATTATCACCAAAATCTACAGTGATTAGACGTTCATTCTGTAGCATAGTCATAGCTGTAGTAGCATCTACACCCTTTTCATCCATAATCTCTGTAACTACTGCATTTGTTCCATAAGGAACTGTTCTTTGTAGTAATAATGTATCGCCCTTAACTATATTAAGAACTGTAGAATCACTACCAAGTTGGATAACCATAGTAGTCATAGTTGTACTAGTCTGTGTTTTAATAAGCTGTAGCATAGCATTACCTATGTAATCTACTGCTACTACATTAAGACCAACACTAGCAGCTAAATCATGATAGCCTCTAACCATGTTAATAGGTGCTGCTACTGCAGATACTCTTAACTGTTTAGTTTTATCCTCATTAGTTACTGTCTCTAGTACCGAATGAGCTACAATGTAATCCTCTATATTAACAGGAAAATACTCTGCTGCATTCACATTAATTATACCTTTTATCTTCTTTTCTGGTACAAAAGGTATCATAACCTCTCTATTAACAACCTTACTAGATGTTAATATAAATATGGCATTCTTGTTAGATATGCCGTTTGCACTTAGCTGTTCTCTAATAGCCGCTGCTATTTTGTCTTTATCTTTGATTTGTCCATCTTCATATGAATCCTCTGGAGTCTCAAATATAAGTGCATTATGAATATAAGTTTGCTTCTTTGCTGAAGCTGTTGCTTCAACGATTGTAATGCTCTCGTTTGTAATGTCTATTGTCAAGACTTTATTACTCTTCGCCATGTTATAGCCTCCCTCGCTAATCAGTAGTTTAATTATACAAGCTTTTCAAAGCCTGCTATAGATAGGTACCAGCTCACAAGCTGTTGTCCCCATATCATTGCTATAAATATGCCCATAGATAGATATGGACCAAAGGCCAATACGTGATCACCCTTTTTAATCGCCATTATAATAAGATGAAACATAGTGCCTAGCACGCATCCTAAAATAAGTGCTAATAAATTAAGTTTCCAGCCTAATAGTAAGCCAGCCGCTGCCATAAGTTTGATGTCGCCGCCTCCCATCACTTGATCTACCTTCATCGCTCTAGAGCCTATGAGGTTAACCAGTAACAAAAAACCGCTGACTGCAAAAAGACCAATTACATACTCCAACCAATTATCTCTATTAATAGCAAATAATCGAATTAGTCCTAAAATACAAATAAAAACGTTAAATTCCGCTGGGATATACTGCGTTTCCCAATCGATTACGCTTATACTTATAAGTGCCGTAGCACATAAACAATATATAAATGTATCCAAGGTAAAACCCTTCATAATATACATAAATATATATACCATACCATTAGTCCCCATCAATAGGATAGGACCTGTTCTCGTAGATACTCTGCATATATATCTACATGTCTTCTCTAGCTTAAGAAAACATATGTAAGTCCATTCAAAGAGCCACTTCGAATGGATAATAGGTATATCTCTACAAGCTATACATCCATCATATCTATCACAATCTATCATTCCTTTAGACTCACTAACACAGATTAATTCGTCATCATCCACCAGCTTTATAAAATTAACCAGTGAAAATATATGCGACTGTAATGCTCCCATAGCTAACCCTAAAAGTGCAAATATAATATATAATATACTCATAGTTACTTACCTCTATCTCTTATATCTATAACATATCCTATATGCATATTTAACACATACCTGCTATATACAGGTATGTGTTAAATAATAATCTAGCTTGTTATGGTTGAGTGTTCTTTTGAGTGTTCTTCTCTAATGTAGATGTTACATTAGGATATGCCATATGATCTTCATCACCAATGTATACTTCTACCTTACTACTAACTGGATCTAAAGTGATAAGATAAGCAGTAGAACCAAATGTAGATCCATCCATATCCTTCTTAGCTTTAATCTTCATATTTTCATAATCAGATAATGCTTCTTTTAATTGATCAGAGAAAGCGCCATTGCCTGCTAAATTTTTTAATTCTGTAGGGGCATCCTTAAATTTCGTCGGAGCAGCCGAAA
>CAZOUU010000082.1:5165-7306 GCA_964583045.1 uncultured Lachnospiraceae bacterium
CATATCCTTCTTAGCTTTAATCGTCATAGTATTCCAACCTGATAAAGCTTCTGTTAATTCAGTAGCAAAATTACCTGTAATGTCTGAGTTACTTGCTAATGCTGTTGGTGTTTTAATTTCTTTTGCATCATTGAATGCATCCTCATCTGATAATGCTGAAGTAATAGATGACGCTATAGTCTGTGCATTACTTACATCTGCACTAAGTCTTGACTTATTAATATACTTAATAAGTGCTGGTGCAATAGCACCTGCTAAGATAGCCATAATTGCAATAACAATTATAAGCTCAACCATTGAGAAACCTTTGTTTGTTTTTTTCATAATTCATTCTCCTTTTCTTTTATGAAATATTATTGTGTATTCATCTTTATTGCAAGTAAAGATGATTGGATTTGGTTTTCTTCGAAAACACAAATCAGATCTAGTTTCTTGCAGAAACGTAGATTTAATGGTAATCTAGTTTCTTGCAGAAACATAGATTTAATATGTAAACTACTGGGTTAGCAGTAGTATTTACCCTAAAGTAATTCTTCCTCTATATACTATTATAGGTTATCCATACCATCGTACATAGATAACATAGGTCCGTATACAGCAGCTACTATACCACCAACTACAACACCTAATATAACTATGGTAAGCGGTTCCATCATAGCAGTAAGATTCGATGTAGCTAAATCTACCTCTTCGTCATAATAATCTGCTACTTTCTCCATCATACCTTCGATATTACCTGTCTCTTCTCCTATCTTAACCATCTGTACTAGCATAGGTGGAAATACATCCATCTCTCTAAGCGGCTTAGATAATGGTAAACCCTTAGAAACCTGAGTCTTAGTATTCATAAGACCATCTTCAAATACCTTATTACCCATCATCCTTGCAACCTGTTCTATGGCATCAAGTAACGGAATACCTGCAGCCATAAGAGTGCTAAGTGTACGAGCAAATCTAGCTGAACAAGACTGAACTGTTAAATTACCAAATATAGGTGCCTTAATAGCTACTGTTGCATAGGCTGTCTTACCACCTGGGGTCTTACCTATAACTTTAAAGGCTACTACTACAGCAACTACTATCGCTATGGCTATATACCACTTATGTATAAGGAATTCACTAAGTCCTACTAACAATCTAGTAGCAAGTGGTAAATCAATACCCATATCATTAAACATATCTGTAAAGGTAGGTATAACTACTACCATCATAACTACAACTACTAATACTGCAACTATACATACTACTATAGGATATGTAAGTGCTCCTTTAATCTTTCCCTTTAAAGCTGCATCCTTTTCAAAATGTGTAGATAGTCTATCAAACGCTATCTCCATATTACCAGATGCTTCACCAGCAGCTACCATATTAATAAGCATAGGTGGAAACACATGTGGATTAAGTCTAAATCCATCTGCTAAGGTACCACCCTTTTCTACATAGTTCTTAGCTTCTCTAAGAGCATTCTTTAATACCTTGTTAGGCATCTGTTCTGATAACATATCTAAGGCCGATATAATAGTAACACCTGCATTAAGTACACTCACAAACTGCTTACAAAATACTGATAAATCTCTACTCTTAACACCTTTCTTCTTAAGGAAAGGCAGTTGAATATCTTTATCCATAGCACCCTGCTCACCACATTCTACTACGGTATATCCTTCTGATTTTAACTTCTCTGTTGCTTTCTCCTGGCTACCTGCTTCAATGGCACCTTTTTTCTGCTTACCATCTTTGTCAAGAACCTTGTAACTATACATTGCCATAGTCATTCCTCCGACTCATTCTAATTATACACTTTAACAAAAGTGTGGTTACTATAATTCACTCTGTAGCATAATGTGAATTAGATTAATATACCCCTCAATCGAAATATATATAATCATTTAACAATATGTGAACAAATTGTTAACATCTAATTTATATCTATATTACTCTACTTTATGTAATATTTCAATAAATAGTAATAAAAAATATAATTTTTGGTAATATTGCACAAAGCGCACTATAACTTCTTCTTAAGTGCAACCTGATCTTGAGCAAACATAATACAATTCTCTCTATCTATAGTTCCTGCACGATATAAATCATATAAGAAATCATCCATAGTTATCATACCTTGTTGTTTACTAGTCTGT